>JAFYBB010000305.1 GCA_017540445.1 Clostridia bacterium
CCTCATCCGTCAGCCCTTCGGGCTGCCACCTTCCCCTTTAGGGGAAGGCTTTTGGGTGAATACCAACCTTTCAGTATTTCATGATCTTCGGCGCGCCCCAGGCCGCGATCTTATAGATCGGGTTCTCGAGGCGCTTTTTGACCTTGTCCAGCTGGTTGCGGATGTCGATGTGCTGGGGGCAGTGCTGCTCGCACTTGCCGCACTTCACGCACAGGCCGGCGTTGCTGCGCACCTTGCGCAGCGTGGTGCACATCAGGTATTCGCGCATACCGGTGGCCAAGCCCTCGGAGTAGCTGTCGTTGTAGGCGGAGAAGCAGGTGGGGATGTCCACACCCCTGGGGCAGGGCTGGCAGTAGCCGCAGCCGGTGCAGCCCACCTTCGTGACGCCGCGGATGGCCTGGAGCGCCTTGTCGTATACGGCGAACTCATCCTCCGTCAGGGCGTTCGGCAGGCTCTCGCCGGCGATGCGGCAGTTCTCCTGTACCTGGCTGACGTCGTTCATGCCGGAGAGCACCACCGTGACCTCGGGGTGGTTCCAGACCCAGCGCAGGCCCCAGTCCGCGGGCGTCCTTTTCGGCTCAGCCGCCTCGAACACGCGCTTCGCGGCGCCGGGCAGGCCGTCCGCCAGCCTGCCGCCCCGAAGGGGCTCCATGACGATCACCGGCAGGCCCTTCTGCGCGGCGTAGTTCAGGCCCTCGACACCCGCCTGGCTGTGCTCGTCCATGTAGTTGAACTGGATCTGGCAAAAGTCCCAGTCCCAAGCGTCCGCCAACGCCTTGAACTGCAGCGTGCCGCCGTGGAACGAGAAGCCCGCGTTGCGGATCGCGCCGCAGGCCCGCTTCTCCGCCAGCCACGCCTCCACGCCCAGGCCGCGCAGCCGGGCCCAGCTCTCGGCGTCGTTGAGCATGTGCATCAGGTAGTAGTCCACGTGGTCGGTCTTCAGCCGCTGCAGCTCCTCAGAGAAGTAGCGGTCCAGGTCCTCCCGCCGGTTCACCCGGTAGTGGGGCAGCTTGGTGGCGATGCGCACCTTGTCCCGGCAGCCCCGGGAAGCGATGAAATTGCCCAGGCACACCTCGCTGCCGGGGTAGACGTAGGCCGTGTCGAAGTAGTTGACGCCCAGATCCAGCGCCAGGCCCATCTCCCGATCGGCCTTCTCCTGGTCGATGCCGCCGCCGCGCCGGGTAAAGCGCATGCAGCCAAAGCCCAGCGCCGACAGTTCGTCGCCGTTTTTGAGGTTTCTGCGGTATTGCATACGGCACGCTCCCTATCCATTTTTGTGCCTATTATAGACCATGCCGCCGCCTTTTTCAAGGGCGCGGGCCCGGCCGGCGTTTTTCTGGCACTTTTTATGCGCTCTGTCCCTTGCATCGATCGGACATGTGTGATAAAATCACTGTATTGTCAACCGGTATTTTTTGGGAAGGAGGCGGCGCCATGAAGCCCGATTGGCTGAACCTGAGCACGCAGGGCTCGGATTTCCAGACGCTGACCGAACGCCTGAACGCCTCTCCCTTTGAGGACCTGGTGGAGATCGACCTGATCAACGACCGCTGCCGCAACCTGTTTCACATCGACGGCAAGTATTTCGTGCCCATCATGAAGGGCAGCTGGAGCGAGCTGTTCCGCTACAGCGCGGACCACATGGTGCACCCGCAGGACCGCCAGATCTACTGTGACCTGATGGATCCGGACACCCTCGCCCGGCGCCTGGAGAAGTCCGAGCTCCCCGGCGTGCTGCAGGCGGAATTTCGCTATCGCGCGGTGGACGGCACGTGGCTGTGGATCCGCCAGGTGGTGGTGTCCGGCGCGCGCAACGGCCTGGGCGAGGGCATCGTCCACTGCTACGTCTACGACATCAACGCCCAGAAGCTGCGGGAGCAGGGCCGCCTGGCCCCCACCGCCTCCAGCGCCGCCGCCTCCCGGCGGGACGAGCTGACGGGGCTGCTGGTGGACCGGGAGTTCTTCGCGATGGCCCAGCAGAAGCTGCCCGCGCTGGCCGGCAAGTGGTGCGTGATCGCGCTGGACATCGAGAACTTCAAGCTGTACTGCGACTGGTACGGCCAGCAGGTGGGCCACTTTTTGCTGGCGGAGATCGGCGAGATACTGCTGCGCGAGGAGCGGGAGACCGGCGGGCTGGCCGGCTATCGCGGCCAGGACGACTTCGCGCTGCTGTACCCCTACGACATCCAGCGCGTCAACGCGCTGTTCGACGAGATCCAGGCCGCCATCTCCTCCCAGGGCGACGCGGTGGGCTTCAGGCCCACCTTCGGCATCTGCCTGATCGACGGGCCGGAGGACGAGATCATGGCGGCCTACAACCACGCCGCGCTCACCGCCGAGCAGATCAAGGGCGACTTCCGCAACCCCATGCGGGTCTACAGCCCCACCCTCCACGAGAGGAACACCGAGGAATACCGGATCATCTCCAGGTTCCAGAAGGCGCTGGACGGCGGCGAGCTCTTCTTCTGCCTGCAGCCCCAGTGCCGGGTGTCCACCGGCAACGTGGTCGGCGCGGAGTCGCTGGCCCGCTGGCGCACGGCCTCCGGCAAGATGATCCCGCCCACCCGCTTCGTGCCGATCCTGGAAAAGTACGGCATGGTCACGAACCTGGACAAGTTCATCTGGGAGGGCGTGTGCAAGTGGCTGCGGGGCTGGATCGACGCGGGCCGCCAGGCCGTGCCCATCTCGGTGAACGTGTCGCAGATCGACGTGTTCAGCATCGACGTGCCCGCCCACTTCAGCGCGCTGCTGGAGCAGTACGGCCTGCCCGCCGAGCTGATCAAGATCGAGATCACCGAGTCCGCCTTTGTGGAGGACACCGCCGTGGTGCGCGAGACCGTGCGCCGCCTGCGCGAGCTGGGCTTCCTGGTGCTGATGGACGACTTCGGCAGCGGCTATTCCTCGCTGAACATGCTGCACAGCCTGAACGTGGACATACTGAAGCTGGACGCCCAGTTTTTGCACATCGACGAGGGCGAGGTCCGCAAGGGCCTGAACATACTGGAGTCGATCATCAGCATGGCCAAGACCATGGCGCTGCCCATCATCGTGGAGGGCGTGGAGACCCGGGAGCAGATCCGCTTCCTGTCGGACCTGGGCTGCCGGTACATGCAGGGCTACTACTTCTACCGGCCCATGCCGGTGGCGGAGTTCGAGGACCTGATCCGCGACGGCAAGCGCATCGACCCCAACGGCTTTGAGTTCAAGGCCAACTCCCAGTTCCACACCCGCGAGTTCCTGGACGAGAACGTGTTCAGCGACGTCATGCTGAACAACATCCTCGGCGCGGTGGCCATCTACCGCTGGGACGGCCAGAAGGTGGACATCGTGCGCTACAACCAGCAGTTCTACCAGATGTGCGGCATGGCGCTGAACGAGATGGAGGCCCGGCGCACCGACATCCAGAGCTTCTTCTATCCCGAGGACGCGCCGCTTTTGGACGAGGCGATGAAGCGCGCCGCCGCGGACCGGGTGAACGGCGCGCGCTGCGTGGTGCGGGCGTACAAGCCCAACGGCACGCTGGCCTGGTACGCGCTGCAGCTGTACTTCATGGAGCAGAGCGAGCAGGGCGCGCTGTACTACTGCGCGCTGCGCGACGTCACGGAGATGCAGTACGTGAACACCGAGCTGCCCGGCGGCTACTCCCGCTGCGCCGCGGACGGCACCTACGCGTTCTACTACGTCAGCCAGGGCTTTATGGACATGGTGGGCTACACCGCCGGGGAGATCGCGTCGGAGTTCGACAACCGCCTGATCGACATGGTGCACCGGGACGACCGGGGTATCTTAGAGCAGCGCCTGGAGGACATCCGCCGGGGCAGGCCGCCCGCCAACAAGCCCTTCCGCCTCAAGCGCAAGGACGGCGGCTACATCTACGTGGTCAACCAGAGCCGCCTGGTGGAGGTCGACGGCCAGGTCTGCCTGCAGAACGTGGCCGTGGACGTCACCGAGGTCATGAAGCTGCGCAACCAGATGCGGCTTTTGAGCCGGTTCATCACCGACGACGTGGTGTTCGTGCGCAAGAAGGGCGACAGCTGGAAGTACCGGGTGATCATCCACGGGCTGGAGGAGCGGATGGGCCTGACCGGCAAGGAGTTTGAAAAGCTGCTGAACAGCGGCGCGCTGTACCGCAGCATGTCCCCCGAGGAGGCCGCGCGGCTGGGCGAGGTGACCATGAACGCCCTGAAGGACCACAAGCCCCTGGAATTCGACTTCACCATCAACCTTCACGACAACCGGACCATGCGCCTGCACATGAAGAACAACTACGTCAGCGACAAGAGCAGCAAGGTGGAATACATCTGCGTCTTCCGGGAAGCGTAGAAAACACATCGGGACCCACGACAATCTCCCGGAGGATCGATATGAAGCATTATGACGTGATCATCATCGGGGCCGGCCCCGGCGGCATATTCACCGCCTGGGAGCTGACCCAATTGCGCCCGGAGCTGAAGGTGGCCGTGTTCGAGGCCGGCAACCCGCTCAACAAGCGCCGCTGCCCCATCGACGGCAACAAGGTGAAGGCCTGCGTGAAGTGCCCCACCTGCGCCATCATGAACGGCTTCGGCGGAGCCGGCGCGTTCTCCGACGGCAAGTACAACATCACCAACGACTTCGGCGGCACGCTGTACGAGTACATCGGCCGCGGCGAGGCCATGGACCTGATGCGCTACGTAGACCGCATCAACGTGGAAAACGGCGGCGAGGGCACGGTGCTGTACTCCACCGCGGGCACCCGCTTCAAGAAGCTGTGCATGCAGAACCGTCTGACGCTGCTGGAGGCGTCGGTGCGCCACCTGGGCACCGACATCAACTACGTGGTGCTGGAAAACCTCTACGCCCACCTGAAGGACCGCGTGGACTTCTACTTTGACACGCCGGTCGAGCACCTCAGGCCGACAGACGGCGGCTGCGAGATCACCGCGGACGGCAAGACCTACGCCTGCAAAAACTGTGTGGTCTCCGTGGGCCGCAGCGGCAGCAAGTGGATGGAGCAGGTCTGCCACGAGATCGGCATCCCCACCCGCTCGAACCGCGTGGACCTGGGTGTGCGCGTGGAGCTGCCGGCGGAGGTCTTCTCCCACCTGACCGACGAGCTCTATGAGAGCAAGATCGTCTACCGCACGCAGAAATACGGCGACCTCGTGCGC
>JAFYBB010000306.1 GCA_017540445.1 Clostridia bacterium
CACAGTGTGCTGTTTTCAGTGGTTCGAGCGCCCGGAAAAATGTCCAGTGGACATTTTTCAGCGAGAACGGGCCGGCAGGCCCCCGTCGCTGGGGCCGAGGCAGGCCCGTGGGATGAGCTGGCGCGAAGCGCCTGAGAGGGGGAATCCCCCAAGAAAACGTGAAGAGCCGAAAAAAAGACCTCCCCGGCGCTTGTGCGGCGTGCGATTGTCATGTATAATGGTGACAAGAACAGGCGCAAGTGCCGGGGAGGTCATCTCATGAGAAAGATCAGGTGGGGCGTGCTGGGCACGGCCAATATCGCGCGGGGCTGCACGATACCGGGCATGCTGCTGGCGGACAACTGCGAGCTGTACGCCGTGGCGGGCCGCACGGCGGAAAAGGCGGAGCGGTTCAGGCAGGCTTTCGGCTTTGAGAATGCCTACGGCAGCTACGAGGCGCTGCTGGGCGACCCGAACGTAGAGGCGGTGTACATCCCGCTGCCCAATTCGCTGCACGCCGAATGGGCGATCCGGGCCGCCGGGGCGGGGAAACACGTGCTGTGCGAAAAGCCGATGGCCGGGTCCGAGGCCGAGGCGCGGCGCATGTTCGAGGCCGCGGAGAAGAACGGCGTATTCCTGATGGAGGCCTTCGCGTACCTGCACAGCCCGCTGACCGCGGCCATCAAGAAAGAGATCGACGGTGGGGCCATCGGCGAGGTCCGGTACATCGAGAACGCCTTCATCGGCTCCGACTGCGACCTTTCCGACATCCGCATGCGCCGGGAGACGCTGGGCGGTTCACTGTACGACCTGGGCTGCTACTGCATAAGCCAGATCGTGTGGCTGCTGGGCGAGCCGGACGCGGTGACCGGCATGGCCGAATACACGCCCCAGGGCATCGACCGGCTGACCGCCGGCGCGCTCACCTATAAAAGCGGCGCGCGGGCCGCGTTCACCTGCGGCATGGTGCTGGACAGGGAAAAGGGCGGCCGCCTGGACCGTCTGACGGTCTGCGGCACGAAGGGCCTGCTGAAAACGGATGCGCAGTACAACCAGTCGGGCCGCCTGAGCTATCAGCTCGTCCGGGACGATGAGACCGTCACCAGATACGTCCACGCGCCGAACAACTACGCCCTGGAGGTGGCGCAGCTGGGCCGGTGCATAACAAACGGCGAGCGCCCGCACGTCTCCCGCGAATTCAGCCTGACGAACGCCCGGACGATGGACCGGGTGCTTGCGGCCATCGGCTATGCGGGCAGGGCATGAAGGGGGCTTTTCAAAGCCAGTACCGCATCCAAATTCATTCGACCTCCGCATCCTCCGCGGCGTCGGTTTCTTCCTGCGTGACGCCAAGTTCCTTCATCACGTCGACCATCGGCGCGGCGAGCGCGGCATTGCCCGCAAGCCGGTCCATTGCTTCGCGGAGCAGCAGGTAATCCTCCTCAATTTCACTGAGGCGCTGGTACTCCTCCGGGGATAGTATGACCGCGGCGGGTTGGTTGTTCTTCAACACGACGAGCTGGTTTTCGGTGTGGAGACGGTCGAAGATGCGCGCAGCCTGCCCGCGGTTAAACTGCGTGATCGGTATGAGACAGTTCAGAACATTGGCAGCATGGGCCATGAAGAATCCCCCTTCGTGTTTGCATCTCATCGTTATATCCCCAGATGCGGGATCATGCGTCTGCAGCGATGTCAGCCTTCTGCATTCCGGTCTGGTATCGTCACCGTGACGGCCGCTTTCAAGGCTTTTTTGTTCTCATACATGCTGTCGTCCGCGCGTTCAAACACGGAGGCCACGCATTCATCATCCTCGAACCTGGCCATGTCGCAGGCGATCGTGATACCGCCCGTGCGTCACGCCAATGACGATATACCGGCTATCGTCTTCCATGCGGGAGACCTTCATCCGCACATAAAACGAGGCGGAGTTCTTGATTCTGCGATAGATCATCTCAAACACCCGGCTCCGATCCAAGGCCTCTGTGAGAAATTGGCGGTTCATGGCGTTGATAAATGTCGCCTGATTCTACGGATGGACGTAGAGCTTCACTTCCCGCTTGCAGCTTTCAAAGAAATCCGTGCCGCGACGCGCCTCGGTGAGCACGCCGCTCTCGTCGTCGGTATGGTATTCGATGTAGGCGTCGGTCTGCATGTTGACATAGAACAGGTCCGTATAGCCGCGGGCCAGGGACATCGCGATGTGCGCGAATACGGCGCCGGTACTCCGCTGCTTCTCATACGCCTTTTCCAGCCTTCTCCGGTAGTCCTCCTTCTCATCATTGATGACGAAGGTATGGAGCAGACACGTGCCGAGCATGTAGGCGATCGTATACAGCGGTAGATACGGATACCACAGCTGAATATACAGGAACGCGGCCATGATCAGACCGAAAGCCGCCAGCGCACGGTATTTGGGCCGCTTTTCCGTTCCTCGCCGGACAATCGACGCGATCGCGTAGTACGAGATCAGAAGCAGAAGCAGGATCTGACCGGCAAGCAGCACGTATCGGACGGGAAGGGCATGGTATACACAGCCGCTGTCCACCGTAAACAAAACCGGCACGAAGATATTGAATGCGGCGATGAACGTGATCGTGCCCGCGATCACGTGTCCGGCGCGAATGAGTATTCTGCCGAACAGCGTTTTATCCTCTACATAGGCGATGGTGTATTCCGCCCAGAACATCACCCCCCGCGGCCATGGCGCCAAAGTAAACCGTCGTGTCGACAAACAGCAGTGTCGCCAGCTTGCGGCTTTCCAATATGCCCCACAGAACATCCGCGACGTAATAGACCAAAACGGCAAACAGGAATCGCCTGTAAACGCCTCACGACGGCGACTCAATAGCTCTGCCGCGATTCAGAAGGATATCGTGGTTGACAATCAACAGCACGATGATCGCGAGCATTCCAATAGCGGAATAGTACATACTCTATTATCCTCATTTCAAAACACAGCGCATGATTTGATCGCCACATGCGCATGGCTGTCATTGCGCTTCCCTTTCCATAATATTACCGGCTTTTCCACGCGAACGTCAAGAGGGTGTTCCAGATTGTCAACACCTTTTCTTTTGTACAGTGATATCCGGGTTTGCCTTGGAACAGATGGGAGATGGGAGTAGGTACCTGCAGGGGACAGGGAGTAGGGTAAAGTGCTCCCCTTGTCAAGGACAATTTTGATTTGGCAAGGGAGAGTACAGGACGAAATGTGATATACTCTCCCTGCGCGGACGGAGGATAGGGCAACGCTGAGGAGCGACCCGAGCG
>JAFYBB010000307.1 GCA_017540445.1 Clostridia bacterium
GCGGGCCGCGTGTTTCGGGCGCGTCTTGCCCTGCCGCCCCGCGGCCTGCGCAACTCGCTTCGCTCGCTTGCCCGCGGGTTTCGCCTGCGTCTTGGGCTTCGCCCTGCGCTTGCAGGCTCAGGCCTTTCAGGCCGCTCAGGGGCTGCGCTTGCGCCCTCAGCCCTCGCTTCGCTCGGGCGCTCCTGCTCCCTATTCCCTATTCCCTGCTCCCTAAAAACGCCGCGTACTCCTCCGTCAGCCCCAGATCCCACAGCAGCGAGCAGGTCAGGTACTTGTCGCGGATGTCCCGCGCGCCGATGAAGGCATCCACCACGTCCTGGGTGGGTACGTCGATGTCGGCGGGTGTCAGGGGCATGCCGGTGGCGGCCATCGTGTCGTAGAGGTAGTCGTAGTCCGGCAGCTCCTCGCGGATGATTTTCACGATCTCGTCCCAGTGGGCGATGATGTTGTCCAGCCGCCGCGCGTGCTTTTCCGGGTCGTTCTTGCGGGTCTTTCCTCGATGGCGAGAATCTGCCCGGCGGTCTTGCCGAAGATTCGGCGCACCTCGCGCTCCCACTGCGCCGGGTCAAAACAACGCATGTGGGCCTCGGCCCGCGCACGGTCGGGCACGGTCCCGTCGGCCAGCAGCTTGCGGTAGATCTGCATCGTCAAAAGCGTCCCCACGCCCACCTGTATGCCGTGCAGGTCGTAGGGCACGCCGCGCTCCAGCGCCATCATCTCCCACATATGGCTGAAGTAGTGCTCCAGCCCCGACGCCGGGCGGGAGACCTGGGCGTAGGCCATGCCGACGCCGGCCAGCACCAGCCCCTCGGCGATGGCGGCGACGGCGTCCGGGTCCCGCTCGGGGATGCGGTGGGCCACGGCCATCAGCTTTTTGAGCGCGGCGCGCATCAGCCCGGCCACGCTTTCGCAGTAGTATTCGCCGGTCACCAGGTGGCAGATGCGCCACTCGCACACGGCGATGTACTTGGCCACCATGTCGCCAAGCCCCGCCCACAGCATGCGCATCGGGGCCTGGGCCAGTATCTCGGAATCCAGCAGTATGCCCTCCGGCCCGTGGTTGTACAGCGACACCTTCACGTGGTTCAGCTCCATGGAGCTGGAGTTGGAGGCGTAGCCGTCCATCGACGGCGCGGTGCCGACGACGGCGCAGGGCCGCCCGGTGGCGTGGGCGGCCACCTTGCACAGGTCGTTGACCACGCCGCTGCCCACGGCCAGAAACATGTCGCAGGCCGGGTCAAAGTTCATGATGATGCCGCCGGTCTCCCACTCCGCCGGGGCGATGCGGTCGCTGTCCGGCCGCTGCAGCGGCACGATGTACACCCGGTGCTCCACGCCCGCGGCGGTCAGGAGCTCGTCCACCCGCTTCCCGGCCACCGCCCAGGTGTTGTCGTCGCAGACCACGAAGGGCCGCTTTTTCCCCATCGCCGCGATCATCTGGGGCACCTCTCGGACGATGCCCCGCCCGATGTTCAGATACTTCAGCGCGCACACGTGCGCCCGCCCGCAGCCGCAGGTATACCCCTCCGGCCGCACCAGCTCCCGCAGGCTCATATTCGCAAAATCCGGCAAAGAAAACGCCTCCCTCGATGTACTGCACCTATTATAGCACATCGGGAAGGCGATTCACAACCGTTTTTTCAGGGCAGAATGGGGGCATTGGGGACGGTTCTGCTGTGTCTGTCCCCAGTGTCCCGTTTTCCTTCACGACATAGGACCGAATTGCCACGTCATCCCCGCTGGCGCGGGGATGACGTGGCAATCCGGTCCCTGATAAATAATTGTGCACAACTGAATGAGTCAGTAGGAACCTGTCCCCGATTGACTCACCTCCCCGGCCGCCAACATTCCCTACTCCCTATTCCCTACTCCCTAATCTTCCCCTACCCTCGGCAGCGTCGACCCGCCATACGGCATGGCCAGCACGGTGGCGTCGGGGCCGAGGCGGGCCATGGCCTTGTCGAAGGCCTCCTGGGCGCTGTGGGCGGGCTTGAGGAAGATGCGCTCGACTAAATCGTCGGGCATGTCGCTGACCAGGTAGATCTCGGCGTTCTCCAGCACCATGGCGATGGCGGCGGCCTTGTGGCCGCCCAGCTGGAACTGGGTGCCGATGCGCTCGATCATGCTGTGGGCCGTCGGCGCGGAGAGCAGCCACTCCTCGAACACCTTGCTGCCCAGGCCCTCCTTGCAGGAGCCGATCAGTATGATCGTGCCGCCCTTCTTTACGGCGTGCTTGGCGTTGTCCAGCGCCTTCTGGGTCTGGTACAGGTTCAGATCCTTCGGCGCGCCGCCCTGGGACACGATCACGATGTCGGCCCGGCGGTCCAGGCGCTTCAGGTACATGCCGTCCAGGAATTTGCAGCCCTCGCGGTGGGCCTTCACCAGGTCGCCGGCCACGGCGCGCACGATCTGCTTGTGCTCGTCCAGCACCACGTTCACGATGAAGTCCACGCCCACCATCGCGGCGGCCTGCTCGATGTCCTGCCGCACGGGGTTGGTGTCCAGGTTGCCGGCGCAGGCCTCGTCCTTCACCATCATGCTGTGGTTGCACTGGATCGCCGCCGGGGTGGACACGCCGGGCATGATGGCCTTTGCGCCGCCGGAATAGCCCGCGAAGTAGTGGTACTCGATGTTGCCCAGGCAGATGCGGCGGTCCGCCTCGGCCACCACGCGGGTGATGTCCACGGGCGTGCCGCAGTCGGTGACGCCCATGTGCACACAGTCGTTGGGGTCGCCGTCCACGCATTTGATCTCGCGGTACGCGCGCTCGCCGGCCAGGTGCGCCATCTCCTCGGGGGTGTGGCGGCGATGGCTGCCCAGCGCGAACACGAGGGTGATGTCCTCGGGCCTGCAGCCCGCCGCGTACAGCTCGTCCAGCAGCGGCGGCATGATGCGCCAGGTCGGGCAGGGCCGGGTGATGTCGCTGGTGATGACGACGATCTTCTCGCCGGGCTTCACGATTTCCCGCAGCCGCGGCGACCCGATGGGCTCACCGAGCGCCCGGGCGACCTCCTCCTCGTTCATCAGGCCCCGGGGCACGTCGTTTGACATCAGCACGCCCATCAGGTTCTTCTCCGGCACCTCCACGGTCTGCACGCCCGTGCCAAATCCAAATTCCAATTTCATATGTCCACTCCCTATCGGCGGGCGCCGCATCGGCGCCCCTACTCCCGGGCAGACGCCGCATCGGCGCCCCTACTCCCCGGCGGGCGCCGCATCGGCGCCCCTACTGCCTATTGCCTAATGCCTAAACGGGAAACTTCTTCGCCGCGAACCGCAGCGCCTTGACCACGGGCAGCTCCTCGCCGGTCAGGAAGCGGATCAGCGCGCCGCCGCCGGTGCAGATGTAGCCCAGCCGGTCGGTGACGCCGTACTTCTTGGCCGCGGTGACGCTGTCGCCGCCGCCGACGACGGTGTAGCCCTCGGTGTCGGCCATGGACTCGAACAGCACCTTGGTGCCGTACTCGCTGGGCTCCTGCTCGAACACGCCCACCGGGCCATTGGCGAACACGGTCTTGGCCTTCAGGATGTACTCGCGGTACAGGTTGGCGGTGCCGGTGCCGATGTCGATGGCGTTGAAGTCGGCGGGAATGGCACCGGCCAGGGCCTCCTGGCGCACGCCGTCCACCACCTGGGCCAGGTCCACGGGCAGTATGATCTTGTCGGCGAACTTCCCGTAGATGCCCTTGGCCTTCTCGATGAACTCCTCGTAGCCGGACTTCACGATGAAGCCCAGCGTACCGCTGCCGATCTCAACGCCCTGGCTGGCCAGCAATATCTCGCCCACCAGGCCGCCGGTCAGCACGGTGTCGGCCGCGCCGGAGGACAGCACCGTCTCCATCATCATGAACGCGTCGGAGATCTTGCTGCCGCCCAGCACGAACACGCAGGGGTGCTCCGGCTTCTCCATCAGCTCGGAGACCACGCAGTATTCCCGCTCGAACAGCCGGCCCATGGCGCTGGGCAGCACCTGCTCGAAGCCGCACAGCGTGGGCTGGTCGCGGTGGGCCGCGGCGAAGGCGTCGCACACGTACAGGTCGGCCAGCGGCGCCAGCTTCGTGACCACCTGGGTCTGGGCCTGCTGCTCGTGGGTCAGCTGCAGCTTCATCTCAAACAGCGTCTGCTCCTCCGAGCAGAAGCGCACATTGTCCAGAAGGATGATCTCGCCGTCCTTCATGGCCTTGATGGCTTCGCGGGCGGTGGGGCCGCACACGTCCTCGATCCACTTGACCTCGCGGCCCAGCAGCTCCGTCAGCACCTTGGCGTGGGGCCGGGTGCAGTAGAAGTTCTTGTATTCGATGTCGCTGCCCTGATGGGCCAGCAGCACCACCTTCGCCCCGCGGTCGGACAGCTCCTTCACCGTGGGCGCGCAGGCCGTGATGCGCTGGATGCTCTTCAGGCTGTCGGTGGCCCGGTCCACCGGCTGGTTCATGTCCACCCGGCACAGCACCGTCTTGCCCCGCACGTCGAACTCGTCCAGGGTATGGATTCCGAATCTCATATGAATCCCCTCCAAAAAAGGCGGGGGAGCCCGCTCCCCCGCCACATCTGATCTTACTTCTTGAACTTGCCGATGCCCAAATACTTGTTGGTCTCGGCGGTGCCTTCCTCGCGGGTGAGCTGCATCTTCATGGCGGCGCGGATGGCGTCCATGGTCTCGGGGATGGTCACGCTCTCCTGCGGGATGTTGATGGCGTACATGATGTCGTTGCCGGACTCCACGATGCTGTCCTCCCACAGGCCGATCTCGTACATGTCGCCGCGGCGGTTGCCCAGGTCGCGGGCGTACTTGAACAGGCTGGCGTTGCCCTTGAAGCCCTCGTCGATGGAGACCACGCGGATGCGCGGATGCTTCTGGAACACGGCCAGGGCCTCTTCCTTGGTGATCTTGCGGCCGTCCTTCGCCGTGGCCAGCACGGTGATGATGTGGCCGTGGGTCACCGGGGTGTGCACCAGTATGCCGGTGGCGTTCACGTGGGGCATGATGGTCATCAGGTCCACGGCCTGGTGGCTGGGGGCCTTGTCGATCTGCAGCGCGTTGGTCAGCCCGCGATGGTAGTCGCCCGGGTCGGCCACGCGGCGGATGATGGTGATGGCCACCTTCTCCAGAGCGAAGGCGCGGTCCAGCGCGTCCACGGTGCGGATCAGGCCCGTGGTGTTGCAGGACGTCAGCTTCAGGTAGTTCTGGCCGACGCCCTTTTCATAGTTGGCGTAGCCGTGGAAGAACACGTCCGCCACGGAGTTCTTCTCGCCGCCCTGGAAGATGGCCTTCACGCCGTACTTGTCGTAGTAGTTCTCCTTGTTCTTGGCGCCGACGCCGCCGGGCGCGCTGTCCAGCATGATGTCCACGCTCTTGCACAGCTCCTCGAAGGTGCCCGCCACCGGGATGTCCTTCGCCTCGAAGGCGGCCTTGTCGGCCCCGTCCACCAGGTACAGCTTGTACTCGACGCCGTTGGCGCCGATCATGTCGCGCTCGCGGAGCGCCTGAAGGGAGAGGGTCGGGGCCAGGTCGGCGATGCCCACCAGCTCCATGTCGCCCTGCAGGGCCACGCCGTCCGCCAGTCTCTGTCCAATGGTGCCGTAGCCGGCCACGCCGACGCGAATCTTCTTGCCCATCGCTAAAATCCTCCTGATATATTATTTCCTTGCTATCGTCTTCTCCGCCTCGCTGACCACGTGCTCACAGGTCAGGCCGAAGCGCTCGGCCAGGTAGTCGGCGGGGCCGACCTCGCCGAAGGACTCCTCGACGGCCACGCGGCCGACGGGGGTCGGGCAGTTGGCGGCCAGGCAGTCGGCGACGGCGCTGTACAGGCCGCCCACGGCGTTGTGGTTCTCGCACACGACCACCGCGCCGGTCTTCTTGGCCCACTCGATCACCAGCGCCTCGTCCAGGGGCTTGATGGTGAACATGTCGATCACGGTGGCGCTGACGCCCTTCTCGGCCAGCTGTTCGGCGGCCTTCATCGTGCAGCCCAGCGTGTAGCCGGCGGAGATCAGGGTGATGTCCTTGCCCTCGCGCAGCACCACGCCCTTGCCGATCTCGAAGTCGGAGCCGGCCTCGTACATCAGCGTGTTGGCCTTGCGGTTCACGCGCAGGTACTTCACGCCCTCGCGCTGCACCAGCTTCGGGAACACGTTCTCCAGCTGGGCGGCGTCGGCCACGTCGATCACGGTGGCGCCGGGGATGGCGCGGTACAGCGCCACGTCCTCAAAGGGCATGTGGGTGCCGCCGTTCATGGCCGCGCACACGCCGGGGTCGGTGCCGATCATCGTGATGCGGTTCTTGGAATAGCCGCCGGACAGGAAGATCTGGTCGTAGCAGCGGCGGGAGGCGAAGGTGCCGAAGGAGTGGCAGATCGGGTTGAAGCCCGCGATCGCCAGGCCCGCGGCGATGCCGGCCATGTTGGCCTCGGCGATGCCGCAGTTGATGGCGCGGTCCGGATGGGCCTTGCCGTACTTGGCGGTGCCCAGGCAGCTCATCAGGTCGGCGTCCAGGTAGATCAGGTTCTCGTCCTCGTCCAGCATCCTGGGAATCATGACGGAAAAGACGTCCTTGAATGCCCGGGAATCCGGGGTGCCGTTATAGATCACTTTCATTTCAGACGCCCTCCTTTTCCAGCGCTTCCAGGTCGGCCTTGACCGCGGCGATGAAGCTGTCCCAGGTCTCGGCGGGCACGGTCATCGAGTGGTTGGAGGCGGTCTCCTCCACAGCCTTGACGCCGCTGCCCTTGATGTTGTCCATCACGATGGCGATGGGCTTCTCGCCGGGCTGCTTCGTCAGCGCCTCGTAAAGCGCGTCCACGTCGTTGCCCTTCACGCGCACCGCGTCAAAGCCGAAGGCCTCTAACTTGGCCCGCAGGTCGAACTGGGGCAGTATCTCCTCGGTGGGGCCGTCCAGCTGCTTCTTGTTCTCGTCCACGATCCACACCAGATTCGTCAGCTTCTTGCCGGCGGTGAACATGGCGGCCTCCCAGCACTGGCCCTCGTCGATCTCGCCGTCGCCGACCACCAGGAAGGTGCGGCTGGGGCGGCCCTTCAGCCTGTCGCCCAGGGCGATGCCCACGGCCTGGGACGTGCCCTGGCCCAGCGAGCCGCAGGTGCAGTCC
>JAFYBB010000027.1 GCA_017540445.1 Clostridia bacterium
ATGGGCATGTAGTCCACGCCGTCGGTCATGCTGTTGGCCGGGGTGACCCGGTCGTCCGGGCCGAAGGTGCGCTCCACCAGCTTGCCGTAGGTGAAGTAGCCGATGACCAGCGCAACAAAGGACAGTATCAGTGTAATCATGTTTTTTCCCTCCCGTCGCTATTGTACCATAAAACAGTTGATCGCGGTGCTGAACGCATTCTCAACATCCTTCTATCTCACATCGTTGGGGCGGGCCCAAACGCTTCACCTTTCGTGCGTTCCGCCGTTCCCGATCGATAGCGCCATTCCGATCAGCCTGTCCAGTTGATCGACCATAAACAGCGGAACGTTTAATATGATTCCGTCATGGCTGAGATTGCGAAGCGACAGCCGCACGATAATCGGCGTCTGCGATTCATAGGTCTTTGCGTATCGCTTGACGCTTGTTGCCTTGACGTTTTCTCCCGCCTTGGCTTCAATCGGAATGACATCGGTTTCACGCTGTATGATGAAGTCCACCTCATGCGGCGCTTCCGTCCAATAGCGGGGCGGAACCTCAAATTGCCGGATGAGGGACTGGTGAACATAGTTTTCTGTCAGCGCCCCTTTGAACTCGGTAAACAGGCGGTTGTTTTCCACGAAGGCCGTGGTGGGCAAGTGGGACAGCCTGCGGAGTATGCCGACGTCTACGGCGTAGATCTTAAAGGCGCTCAAGTCGCCGTAGGCGGACAGGGGCAGACCGGGCCTGGTGATTCGACTGACCTTGCTCACGATATCCGCATCCTTCAGCCAGTTCAAAGCGTTTTCGTATTCCCTGGCCCGGGCGCCCGGCTTGACAACGCTGTACAGAAACTTCTTGTTCTCCTTCGCGAGCTGTGAAGGAAGGGACTGCCAGATATACCTGATTTTGGGAACATCCTCAACGGGAGCGTGCTTGCCAAAATCGCTTTCATAGGCGGTAATGATGTCTGACAGGACGCGATCCACTTCTCTTGGGTCGTTGTCCTCCGTCCAAACCTTGACAGCCTCGGGCATGCCGCCGGTGATAAAATAGTGCTTGAGTTTCTCCGTAAGGGGCGTGAAAAAGGCGTCCGGTATGGCGCTGATCCCGTCCAGGGATGCAAGGTATTCCACGTAGTTCTCCGCACCATCCGCCAGCAGGAATTCCGTAAAGGTCATCGGCCCCATTTCCAGAAAATCAACCTGTCCAACAGGGAATCCGCCCGACATCTGCAGGCCGAGAAGAGAACCCGCGCTGGCGATGTAGTATTCCGGCGCGTCTTCCCGAAAGTATTTCAGGCAGTTCAGCGCTTCCTCGCATGCCTGGATTTCATCGAATAGAATCAGCGTATCCGTTGTGATCTTCTGTCCGCTTGCCATTGCCAGATTCTGAAGAATGCGATGCACATCCTTCGTGGATTTGAAGAACTGGCTGTACTCCGGCTCTTTATCAAAGTTGAACCTGACATATCCGTCGGGGAATGACTTTCCGAATTCCTCCAACAGCCACGTCTTTCCAACCTGTCTGGCGCCACGCAGAACCAAAGGCTTCCTGCGCTTGGAGTTTTTCCACGCGATCAGATCATCCATAATCAGTCTCTTCATGTGAAAAACCTCCCAAAAGAAAAATGGACAATGGCTTTTGCCATCATCCATTATACCGCCGCGAACGGAAGCGGTCAAGGAAAATCACATTTTTCCTGGATGTTATGTGGGAATATTCACATGATTCTGAATAACCATCGTGCGTCGCAGGGTCACTTCGACGACAGCGCGCCGCTCTCCATCCGGTAGACGCGCGTCCCGTAGGGCAGCGCCTCGCTGTCGTGGGTGACCAGCAGAACCGCCTTCCCAGCCTCCACGGCCTGCCGGCGCAGCAGCTTCAGCACCGCCTCGGTGTTTTCATCGTCCAGATCGCCGGTAGGCTCGTCGGCCAGTATGACCTCCGGGTTACCCGCCAGGGCCCGGGCGATGGCCATGCGCCTGAGCTCGCCGCCGGAGAGCTCGGCGGGCCGGGCGTCCTTCAGATGGGCGATGCCCAGCGCGTCCAGCCAGCGGTGGGCGCTTTCCGCGTCGCCCCGCTCGCCGCGAAGCTGCCGGGGCAGCAGCACGTTTTCCAGCACGGTCAGGGTATCGACGGCGCTTCTGCCCTGGGGGATCACGCCGAACTTCGCGCCCCGCAGGCGCGACAGCTCCGCGTCCGGCAGGGCGTACAGGTCCGTATCGTCCAGCAGGACCCTGCCACCGGTGGGCGTCAGCAGCCCCGCCAGCATGTGCAGAAGCGTCGTCTTGCCGGAGCCGGAGCGGCCCGTCAGTATCGTGACCTCGCCGGGACAGAGCGCCAGGCTCACGTCCTTCACCGCGAAGAAATGATTGGCCTGCCCGGTCTTTCTAAAGTAGCGCATGGCAATGTTTTCGGCCCGAAGCATGCCTCACGCCCCCTCTCTCAGCGTCGTGCCGGGGTCGGTGCGGCTCAGCCGCGCCGCCGCCCAGGCCCCCGCCAGCAGCCCGACCACAAGCGTCGCCAGGACTGTGCCGCCCGCCATCTTCAATAGCGTGCCGGGATCGGGCGTCAGGTACGGCAGGCCGATCTGCGTCTCGATCAGCGTCGTGAACGGGAACACGCCCAGCGCCGCGACGCCCACGCCCACGAGCGCCCCCGCCAGGCCGCACAGCGCGGTCTCCGCCAGGATCTCGCCGCGCAGCCCGCGCCGGGACACGCCCAGCAGCCGCAGCACGGCGAACTCCCGCCGCCGCTCGCGGATCATCATGGCGAAGGCCACCAGCAGTATCACCAGCGCCAGCGCCCACACCGCGCCGATCAACACCCGGGCCGCCCGGGCGATGCCGGAGAGGCTGTCGGACACGTCGGTGAACATGCTGCGGGCGCGCACGGCGGTGACCTTGCGGATGTGGCCATTCAGCCAGTTGTTGACCTGGGCGGGGTCCGCCCCGTCCTTCACCTTCACGTACACCGCGGAGATCACGTCCGAGCCGCTGGTGAGCCTGTGGGTGACGCCCTTCGCCTCGGCGGCGGCCAGCAGCTTACTCATGGTGTCCATGTTGCAGTAGACCGCCGTGTCCAGGCCCGTGCCGGTCTCGGCCAGCTTCGCCACCACGTGGGTGTACTGCTCGTAGATCTTCAGCGTCTCCCCCACGCCCGCCGTGACCTTGCAGCCCACGGCCACCTCCATGTCGCCCAGGCCCCGCGAATAGCTCTCCTCGATCCACGGCTTCACGGTGAAGTCCGCGCCGGGGTCGATGCCGATGATCTGCACCTTGATGGCGCAGCAGTCGGCCTTCAGCGAGGCCAGAAAGGTCTGCGGCGCGGCGATCTCAACGCCCTGCGCCCCGCGCACCGCGTCCAGCACCGAGGCGTCTATGTAGAACGCGCCGGTCGTGCCCTGCAGCAGCAGGTTCTTGAAGCTGACCTTGCTCTCGGCTTCGGCGGGCATCACGATGATGTCCGCGCCCAGCCGCGCCTCCAGGCTCTCAAGACCCCTGCGCAGCGAGCCCACCACCACGGAGCCGCCGAACACCGACGCCGCCAGCAGCGCCGTCAGCAGCATAAGCGCCGCCGTGCGCCCGGGTTTTCGGAGCAGGTTCTTGACCGGCAGACGACTTGTCCCCATGCGTCACTTCTCCCCCCTGCGCGACAGCAGCCAGCCAATAAGCGCCGCCAGCAGCGCCGCGCCGAACAGTATCATCATCGCGGGCCGCGTCAGCATGCGGCAGCGCATGGTCGGCATCTTGCACAGCGCGATCAGCGCCCCGGGCGTCAAAAGCCCCAGCGCCGACGCCGGAAGCATCGCCAGATACAGCCCAACCCGCTCCCGCTTCAACACCAGCGCCAGCACCGCCAGCGCCGCCAGCAACGCGCCCTCGCCCAACATCGCCCGACACGCCCAATGGCACGCGCCAAAGCTCCCGTCCTCATGCACGCAAGCCCCCAAAAAAGTCTGACTGCCCACGGCGACGATCAGCGAGAGGACCAACACTATGATTGCAGGTATAATCGTCTTCCTCATAACTCCACTCTCCACTCTCCACTCTCCACACTCATTCAACGAAGTTCTCGTTGATGACCTCCCGCGCCACCTTCCCGTGCTCCAGCACAATGGTGCGCTGGGCGGCCTCGGCGACCTCGGGGTCGTGGGTCACGACGATCAGCGTGGTGCCCTCGCGGTGCAGCTGGCGGAACAGGTCAAGCACGATGTTCTCGTTGGCCTCGTCCAGGTTGCCGGTGGGCTCGTCGGCCAGGATCAGCTCCGGGTGGTTGATCAGCGCCCGCGCCACGCACACGCGCTGCTGCTCGCCGCCGGAGAGCTGGCTGGGCAGGTGCTTCGCGCGCTCCCGCAGGCCCACGCGCCCCAGCGCCTCCAGGGCCTCGGCCTCGTCGGGCATGGAGTGGTAGTACTGGGAGACCATCACGTTCTCCACGGCGGTCAGGTACGTGACCATGTGGAACTGCTGGAAGATCAGGCCGATCTTGTCGCGCCGGATGTCCGCCAGCCGCTTGCCGGGGAGCTTGGAGATGTCCTCGCCGTCCAGCAGCACCTCGCCCTTGGTGGGCTTGTCCATGCAGCCGATGATGTTCATCATCGTGGACTTGCCGGAGCCGGAGGGACCCATGATGGCCACCCACTCGCCCTTGTCCACGTGGATGCTCACGTTGTCCAGCGCCTTCAGCTCGCCGTATATCTTGGATATGTTTTTCAGTTCAAGAAGCGCCATGATTTACTCTCCCTTCAATACGATCGCCGGGTCGATGGCGACCGCCCGCTTGATCGGCATCAGGCAGCTGGCCGCGGCGATGACCATCGAGACCAGCACCGTCACCGGCAGCAGCAGCGGCCGGAACATGATCGAGGCGTGGAACACGTTCACCGAAACCACCTGCGCGAACACGAAGCCCAGCACCGCGCCCAGCGCGCCGCCCAGCAGGCCCAGGAACATGCCCTCGCCCAGGAACTCGCCGCGTATGGAATTGTCCGACGCGCCCAGCGCCTTTCTGAGGCCGATCTCCCGACGCCGCTCGGACACCACCGCCATCATCGTGGTGGACACGCAGATCATCGTCAATATCAGCACCACCACCGTCACCAGGAACACCAGCGCCTGGAGCTTTCCAAGCACCGCCGTCTCCGACTTGGTGACGCGCTTCACCAGCCGCGCCATGACGCCGTCGCCGGTCAGCGCTTCGGCGTAGGCGTTCAGCTGCGCCTCGTCCGCCGATATGGACAGCTCGGCCACGTCCAGCCTGTCCTCGCCGGTCAGCGTCCGCAGGTCGTCTGTGGACATGAACACGTAGCCCTCCTCCTCGCCGCCGGTCACCAGTATCCCCGTGACCCGGTAGCGGGTGGTCTTCGGCTGCCCGGAAGGTCCGGCCCCGGCCGCGGCATCGGCGGCGCGGGCGGCGTTCAGCGCCTCCACCACGGCGGCGGAGGTGACCGTCGCGCCGGACAGGGCGTCCACATCATCGCCCAGCGTCAGCGGCAGCGCCTTCCCGATGAACTGCGCCGCGAAGGCCGGTTCGGTCTGCGCCCGGCCGCCGTACTCCGGCGTCTGGGTGGAGGCGTCGATGCTGATTTCGGCGATCTTCGCTTCGCCGTCCAGCGTCGCCGTCACATACACCATTTGATCGCCGAAGCCCTTCGCGCTGCCCGCCAGCGTCGCGCCGGGCACGCGGTCGTCCTCGGCGGTGCCGTCGGCGTCCCGCGCCGCGGGCTGCCAGGTCAGCTCCATGTCGGAGCCCACCTTCACGCCGATGGTTTCGGCGATCTCCTTGCCCACCAGCACCTCGCGCGGCGCTTCGGGATAGCTTCCCTCCACGCTGAAATAGGGGCTGGTCTTCCGGACCTGGGCAAAATCGGTGCCGGCGGTGGTGAACGACTGCTGGCGGCTCGTCATGTCCAGCCGCACGTAGCGGTAGGGCGACGCGCCCACCAGCGCGTCATCCGGCAGCTTATGAAGCGCCGCCGCCAGCTTCTCGGAATCCAGCGTCTCGCCCTCCGCGGGCATCAGCAGCATGTTCGCGCCGTAGGAGCGCATCTGCGCGCGCATCTGCCGGGGCACGTCGTAGTAGATCGTCACCATGCCCGCCAGTATCGTCGCGCCGATGCCGATGGACAGCAGCGCGATCAGCATCCGCGACCGCCGCCGGAGCAGCGAGGCGGTGACCATACGCAAGAACATACGTCGTTTCGTCATGTAGTGCCTCCAACGAAATGATAATGTTTCAGTTAGGAGTTAGGAGTGAGGAGTGAGGAGTATAATAGCCGGTTGCAGCTTATCCATGTTCCTCACTCCTAACTCCTAACTTCTCACTGATGCATTTGCCCTTCGGGCAAATGCGTCAGTGTCCTCCGTGCAGCACTTCCGCGGGCTTGAGCCGCAGCACCATGCGGATGGCGGGCAGGGAGCCCGCGATGGTCACCAGCGCGATCAGTCCCGCCACGATGGGGATGACCTTGCTGTTCATCTCGATGGCCGAGCCGAACACGCTGCGCCCGATCAGCTGGGCAAAGCCGAAGCCCATGCCATAGCCCGCCGCGAAGCCCACGAGGGCGGTGATCAGTATCTCCGTCATCACCACCCCGGTAATCGAATGGTCCTTCGCGCCAATGGCCTTCAAAAGCCCGATCTCCTGCGCGCGCTCCATGACGGATGCGGTCACCAGGTTCGATATACCCAGCGCCGAGCCGATCAGGCTGAGCGCGGTGATCAGTATCATCAGCAGCTTTGTCTTGTCCAGCACCGTGCCCTCGCTCTCGGCCACCTGCCGCACGGCGCTGGCCACCGAGCCGGTGATGACCTCCTGGATCTGATAGCAGATGGCGCTGACGTAGGCCGTGCAGTACCAGGTCTCGTAGTCGCGGCTGGTGAGCGCGGCGGGGTTCTTCGCCGCCCGGCGGGCCAGGTCGTTGTCGGGCGTGGTCAGCGCGGAGACCTCGATGGAGGCCACCTTGCCCTCCCGGTCGGTCAGCGCCTGCACGGCGTCCAGCGTGGCGAAGATCTGCTCGTCCTCGTCGCCGCCGGCGTCGTAGATGCCGACGATGGTCATGTCCCGCTCGCCGCGGCTGCCCACGAGCTTCACGGTCTCGCCCACGGTCCAGCGCTTCCTCTCGGCCAGCAGCGCGCCCACCATGATCTCGCTGTCGGCGCCCGCGTCCGCCTCGTTCAGCCAGCGCCCGCCGGTGATCTCCCACCAGGAGCGCATGCCCTGCACGCCCGCGTCCAGCTCCTCGCCGGTGGGCAGCGACAGGTGATGGTTGAACCAGGTGCCGACCACCTGCGCGCTGTCGCCGTCCGGCAGTACGGCCTGCGCGTCCAGGAAGGGTGTGAAGTCCACGATGTTGAACGCCCAGAAGATGGTCTTGAGCTTGCCCAGCTCATCCTCCCGCAAATAGGCCGCGTTCAGCGTCTCCCCGCCCTCGCCCACGTCGTAGATGTCGGACAGCAGCGAGGCGTCCTTCGGCTTCACGGTGATGTTCGCGCCGTAGTTTTTCAGCTCCTTGTTGACCTTGTCCTCCACGTCCATCACCACGTTCAGCATGCCCGTGGCCAGCGAAGCGCCCAGCGCGATGGTGATGGCGATCAGCAGCATCTTGCCCTTCTGGTGGAACAGCACGCCGCGAATCATTCTGAACAGCATTACTTAAACTCCCTTTCTCCGGCGATCAGATCGGCCATCGCGAACGTCAAGTTGCCGCCCTCCACCTCGTATTTGAGGGGGATGGGGTTGCAGCCGCCCTTGAAGCCGATGGTGTTGGTGTTCATCACCACGTCGCAGCGGCGGCAGACCACCAGGCCGTTTCGCTCGTAGTAGCCCGCGTTGCCGCAGACCTCGCAGGCGTCCAGCCCTACGCCGTAGGAGGCGGAATTGGGCTTGCGCACCACGATCCAGCGGACGTTCACGCCGTTTGGCGTCTGCCACTCGAAGCGGTGCAGGTGAAAGTCGTTGACGGCCTCCATCGGCACGAGGATGCGGTCACCGTCCTCGGTGAAGGTCTCCGGCGCGGACAGCTCGATCACCCGGGTGTCCCACGCCTTGACCAGCGTCAGAAAGCCCGTGAACAGCACCAGCGCCGCCAGCGCGCCGCATGCCGTGCGGCGGAAGTGGCGGTTGCGCGCGCGCAGCTTGCGCCGCTGGGCCGGGTTGTCCCAGGGCTCGGTCACGCGGACGTTCTGCGCAAAGCAGATCACCAGGCACGCCGCCGCCAGCGCGGCGATGATCCAGATGAACAGCATCGATTGATAGGCGGTGAACATCATCCATTCGCCGATCCAGCCGAAGCGCTCCTCGGTGTATCGAACGGGCCACCCCAGCCACTTGGCGCGGTTGACCCAGGGCGCGAAGAAGCGGCCGAAGCAGTACGCGGCGTTCACCAGCGCCCCGGCGGTCAAAAGCCCGTTCAGGCTGACCAAGGACCGGATATGCAAAGCGCAGGCATATAGCATGCGCGAATAGGCGAGCAGCAACAGGAGCGCCAGCAGCCAGCCCGCCATGCGCACCATGTAGTAGGACGAGAGGTAGCCCTCGCCCATCGTGTTGAAGTTGAAGGGATACAGCATCACGCCGGGCAGCTGGTAGAAGATCAGCGTCGCGGAGAGCCCCGCGCCGGACAGGCACAGCGGGATTTTGCTCCACTTCTTCTCTGCAGAAAGGCTGAATACGATAAACGCCAGCGTGAAGCCCATGATGAAGGCGTAGATGTAGTGGTTCCAGTGGCTGGATATGATCTTGTTGGAATTGCCCTTCACGGCAGCCAGCGCCGCCGACGCGATGACGCCGACGACAATGCCCGCGCCGTGCAAGCGGCGCCCGAACCGGTCATGGCGCCGCGCCAGCAGGGCGTGCATCCAGGTGACCAGCGTCACCGCCACAAACAGGTCCTGAGTGACGGTCCAAAGATACTTCAGCAAGGCTTATACCTCCCTGATGCTGTGAGTTTGGAGTGTGTAGAGTGGAGTGTGGAGTGAAAGAGAGCCCCGGTCAACCGCGCGTCAGCGGCCATCCATAACTCCACTCTTCACTCTCCACACTCCACACTCTGTCACGCGCGTCCCCCGCGGACAGCGCGCATCGAACGGTTTACGGGATAGGCTGTATTACCACTCCTTGACGAACTTCCAGCCGGTCCAGGTGGCGGTCAGCGGCTCGGTCCAGAACTCGTCGGCCTCGACGCCGGTCTCGTCGTCGACGTGCAGCAGGTAGCCGTTCTCCGCGGGGCTCTTGATGGACAGCGTGATGCTGTACTCGCCCTCGGGCAGCGCGATGTTGTTGCCGTAGTGCGGGCCGTCGGAGGCCGCCATGGGCATCATGGAGCCGGTCAGCACCTCGTTGCCCTCGGTGTCGTTGATGACGAAGTCGATGCTCAGGTAGGGCACCCAGCCGTCCACCGGGAAGGAGTAGGGGTTCTCGTTGGCGGTCAGGTCCACCTCGATGTGCAGGTCGGAGCCCTCCTTCGCGGCGGCCAGGTCGGCGGGCGCCATGTCCACGGGCTGGAAGTAGACCATGCTCATGGTCATGAAGCCGACCTCCTGCTCGCCCTCGACGCCCAGCTCATACTCGTCGAAACCGGCCTCCTCGGCCAGGGCAAACGCGGAAACAGACAGCATCATAACGGCCAGCAGCAGGGCAAAAATCTTCTTCATGGTGAAATCCTCCTATAACTGTTTTGATTTGTATCTTCAACGCCGCCTGCGCGGGGCAGGAGCGTTAAGACCATTGGATAATGAGGAATGAGGAGTGAGGAATGAGGAATTCAGGATGAAATCCTCACGGATTTCTTTGATTATGAATGAGGCACGCGCTTGATATCATCCAATCAAATCCCGAAGGGATTTGCACCGCCATTCCTCATTCCTAATTCCTCATTCCTCATTTCCTGGCGAGTTTCGCCCGAAGCGCGTCCAGCTTGCCGCGGTAGTGGGCGATCATGAACGTCACCAACAGCACGATGGAGAGTATCAGCTGCGGCAGCAGCGTCTCCAGGTACGGGTAGATGCCCAGCACCTGTATCGCGTCGTTCTCCGGG
>JAFYBB010000002.1 GCA_017540445.1 Clostridia bacterium
GGAAGAATGCAGGAAAGAAGCCATGGAACTTCTTGCGAGGATCGGGCTTCAGGACTTCGCGGACGCTTACCCCTCCACCCTTTCCGGCGGCCAGAAGCAGCGCGTGGCCATCGCCCGGGCGCTGGTGCTCAAGCCCCGGATACTGCTGTGCGACGAGGCCACCAGCGCGCTGGACCCCCGCATCACCCAGGGCATACTCAGCCTGCTGACCCAGATCCGCGACGAGATGAACCTGACCGTGGTGGTGGTCACCCACCAGATGGAGGTCGTCAAGCAGATCTGCGAGCGCGTGTCCTTCCTGAAGGACAGCCGGCTGATCCAGGAGGGCAAGCCCGAGGAGCTGTTCGTGATGCCCAACGAGGACATCAGCGCCTTCCTGGGCAAGACCGAGGAGGCGCTGCCCGCCACGGGCCGCAACATCCGCATCTACTTCACCGACAACGCCGAGGAGATCCAGCTGATCTCCACGATGGCGCGGGCGCTGAACGTGGACTTCTCGATCTGCCGGGCGGACATGACCGACTTCCGCGGCAAGGTGATGGGCAGCCTGGTGCTGAACGTCAGCGAGCGGGACGCCGGGCGCGTGCTGGACTACCTGCACGCCACCGATTACATCATAAGGGAGGACGGTTGACATGTTTGACGGCCAGATGTGGGACACGATATTGTCGGCCTTCGGCCAGACGCTGACCATGGTGCTGTGGTCCACGCTGTTTTCGGTGCTGCTGGGCTTCATCCCCGCGGTGCTTTTGACGCTGACCGCGCCGGACGGGCTGCGGCCCAACAAGCCCGTGTACTCGGTGCTCAGCTTCATCGTGAACGTGTTCCGTTCGTTCCCCTTCATCATACTGATGGTGCTGGTGATCCCGCTGACCCGGGCCATCATGGGCAAGGCCATCGGCACCCGGGCGGCCATCGTGCCGCTGACGATCTCGGCCATACCGTTCGTGGCGCGGGTCATCGAATCCGCCTTCCGCGAGGTGGACCCCGGCCTGATCGAGGCGGCCCGCAGCTTCGGGGCCAGCGACAGCCAGATCTTTCTGCGCGTGTACGTGAAGGAGGCCTTCCCGGGCATACTCTCCGGCATCATACTGACGATGATCAGCCTGGTGGGCTACAGCGCCATGGGCGGCGCCATCGGCGCGGGCGGCCTGGGCGACGTGGCCATCAGAAAGGGCTATCAGGCCTACAAGATCGAATACCTGGTGGCCACCAGCGCCGTGCTGATCGTGTTCGTGCAGCTGGTGCAGAGCATCGGCAACCGGCTGTACAACAAGCTGAGCTGACGACTGGACGCGGGAGGGCACGGCATTGAAGCGATTCCGAACGTATTTCTCGAAGTGGTACGTCCAGCTGGCGCTGGTGCTGATCCCCCTGATCATGGGGCTGGTCGGCTACACGGCGTACTATCACGAATATTACCGGCTGACCACTGACAAGTGCTCCTACGGCCAGCCGATCCTCAGCGCCCTCGGCCTGTTCGGTCTGTCCTACAGCGCCGAATGGATCAGTGAAACCGACCGGTGGGCCTGGTACTACGTGGTGCTGAACATCGCCCGCTACCTCGCCATCATCCCGACCGGGCACGTGGTGTTCCGGCTCCTCTGGCCGCTGCTGGGCCGGTTCTTTGCCGGCATACGCGCCTCCCTGTGGAGCAGGCGAACCGACCGCCTGCTGGTGATCGGGGCCAACGACGAAAACATCGGCATACTGCAATCCTCGATGTCCAGGCGCGACGGCATGATGGCCTGCGCGCCGGACGAATCCGTCGAGGGGCCGGAGCGGGAGGGCGTCCCCTGCCTGCAGACCGACCCGGAGCCCCTGATCGTCGATCAGATCCAGCGCACGCTCAGGCGCGGCGGCACGAAGTGCACCATACTGATCAACACCCACGACGAGGCGCGCAACCTGCACCTGTGCCGCGCGGCGGCGGCCTGCCTGCGGCAGGCCGTCAGCCCCGACCGCGACGCCCGGGACGCGCTGGCCCGGCGGGAATCGGCGGGCACGCTGGACCCGGAGGGCCGCCGGAAGCTGATCGCCCTCGAGGGCCGGCTGGTCGACCTGCTGGAGCGGCTGCACCTGGTCGTGTTCAGCGACAGCCGCTACGAGGCGATCTACCTGGACCTGCAGCGCGAATCCATGGGCATACTGCGGCACACGAACAAGTACCGCATGGCCGCGCTCGACTTCGTGCTCCAGCACCCGCTGACCGAGCACCTGCGCGGACCGCGCGGGGCGCTGCTGGACGATCGCGCCTGCGTCGCGCCGGACGCGGACATCAACGTGCTGCTGGTCGGCTTCGGCGAGACCAACCAGGAGCTGCTGAAGGTGTCCTTCGCCACCAACCAGTTCATACAGCCCGGAACCGGCGGCGTGCCGCAGCCCAAGCCCGTCAGCTATCACATCTTTGACCGGCACGACGCGCGCAAGAACAGGAACCTGAACCACTCCCTGTTCCGCTACTGCATCGACTTCACCGACGCCATCGAAACGGGCCGCCTGTGCCGGGAGGATTACCTCGCGCTGCCCCCGACCCCCGCGCGGCTGTCCTTCCACGTCGCCGACGTCGACGACCTGGCCTTCTACCGGCAGGTCCACGACATCTGTACGTCCAATCCCCGCTCCGTCAACACCGTGATCATCGCCGTGGGCGACGATCTGACGAACATCGACCTGTCCCACCGCCTGCTGGCCAAGCGCCTGGAGTGGGGCCTGGACAACCTGTTCATCTGCGTCAAGATCCGCGACGCGCGCAACGAGGCCCTGGCCCGCGATCTGAACGGCGACGATTTCATCGCCTTCGGCAACGAAGACCCGCGCCTCAGGGACATCCTGGAGCCGGAGATCGAGCGCATGGCCCTGCGGCGCAACCTGATGTACGCCCTGGAGAAGTCCGGCGCGTCCGCCGGCGACAACCTGCGGGAGGCGGAGGTGCGCACCCGCTACAGCTGGTACACGATGGACCGCGACCGGCGGCAGTCCAACATATTCGACGCGATCAGCCTGCGCATGAAGCTGCAGCTGATCGGGCTGGACTGCGCCCCCCGCTCCGGCCGCCCCGACGCCCTGGCCACCAACGACGATTACTTCGCCATCTACGCCGGGGAGGACCGGCCCCAGGCCCGGGCCGACGACCGGCAATCGCTGGGCAAGGCGCTGTACACCTACGAGCACATCCGGCCCCTGTCGGCCTACGTCCGCGGCAGCCTGCGCGACAACCTGGCCGTACAGGAGCACTACCGCTGGAACGCCTACATGATCATGTGCGGCTTCATCCCCGCCACCCTCGGGCAGATGCGCTCGGGCGCGGTCAAGAGCTACCCGGCCCGCTTCCACGGCAACCTGACCACCTTCGAGGGGCTGTTCGACTTCCGGCGCAAGATGGCCGAATGGAACGGCACCGACGAGGCCGCCGAGGACGTGGTCCGCTGGGATTACCAGCTGATGGACGACGCCTGGTGGTTCCTGCATGAGAACGACATGGAGATGTTCCGGCGCAACGCGGACCGCGCGGCAAAGGAGCGCCCCAGATGACCCCGGGCACGCCCGGCAAGGGCCTGACGCGCCTGCGCTTCATATTTACGGGCCGCGTGCAGCACGTGGGCTTTCGCTACACCGCCTATTACTTCAGCCGGGGCCTGTACATCACCGGCTGGGTGGACAACCTGCCCGACGGTCGCGTGGCCATGGAGGCCCAGGGCGCGCCGATGCAGCTGCAAAAGCTGCTCTCCCGCCTGAAGGGCCAGTTCGAGATCGACCACGTGGCCGTGGAAAAGATGGAACCCCTGCCGCACGAGCGAGGGTTCCACGTTAGAGGGTATTAGGGAGTGAGGAATGAGGAGTGAGGAGTGAGGAATGGCGGTTGAAATCCTGACGGATTTCTTTGATTTGTGTGTTGTGCGGAGCCCGGCGCCAGGAGATTGCGCCGGGCTCAGTTTTTCCTGGCCGGCTTGACGTTGAGGTCCGGGTTTACATTATGTCACCGGGACGGTCCTGTTTATGTCACCGGGACGGGCCTGTTGACAACTTTTCCTGTCAACAGGACCGTCCCGGGGACAGGTTTGTTACTGATCGTGGCGTTGCTGGCGGCGCTGCTGGCGGCGGCGGTCGCCGAGGAAGCCGAGCTGATCTCAGAGCCGTTGTTTGACGCGGTGGAGGAGATGGAGGCGGCGGCGCTGCCCGCGCCGGAGGACGCGGAGGCGGCTCCGACCGAAGTGATGGCCCCGGAGGCCGGCGGGCTCGAGGTCGCGCCCAAGAGCGCCGCGCCCGCGAAGCTGACCCTGGGCGTCGGAGAGACCTACGCGCTGAAGGTCCAGAACGCCAAGCAATACAAGTCCTCCGACAAGGCCGTCGCGAAGGTGAGCGGCAAGGGCGTCGTCACCGCGAAGAAGGCGGGCAAGACCGCCACGATCACCGTGACGGACAAGAAGGGAAATAAGACCAAAATCAAGGTCACGGTCAAAAAGGCCCCGACGAAGGTCAAGCTGAACAAAACGAAGCTGACCCTCGAGGCGGGCAAGACCTACCAGCTGAAGGCGACGCTGCCCAGCGGCACCGCGTCGAACAAGCGGACCTGGAAGAGCAGCAAGCCGTCCGTCGCCAAGGTCAGCGACACCGGCAAGGTGACGGCGGTCAAGGCGGGCACGGCGCAGATCACGGTCTGTACCTTCAACAGCAAGGTGAAGGCCGTGTGCACCGTGACGGTGAAAGCGGCGGAAGAGCCACAGACGCCGAAGGTCACGGGCGGCAAGGTGGGCGTGTCCCTGCCCACCGTGGATCTGCTGCGCTGGAAGAGCGACGGCGAAAACCTCCGGGACGCCCTGAAGAAGTCCGGCTGCGACGTGGTGCTGAAGTATGCGCAATTCGACGTCGCCACCCAGGTCAACCAGATCGAGGCGATGATCGATGGCGGCTGCGACGTGCTGATCATCGCCCCCGTTGAGGGCTCCTCCCTGGGCGCCGCGCTGGACAAGGCCGCCGGGAAGGGCGTCAAGGTCATCGCTTACGACCGCCTGCTGACGGATACCGGGAACGTCGACTACTATATCACCTTCGACAACTACAGGGTCGGCGCCGTGCAGGGCGCCTATGTGAAGGACGCCCTGGATCTGGACAACGCGAAAGGCCCGTTCGTGATGGAGATCACCGCCGGCGATCCCGGCGACAACAATGCCCGTTGGTTCTATCAGGGCGCCATCGACGTGCTGAAGCCCTACATGGACGCCGGCAAGATCACCGTGCCCTCCGGCCAGACCGAGTTCGACCAGGTTGCCACCCCCACCTGGAGGACCGAAGTCGCCCGGAAGCGCGCTGAGGATATCCTGACCGCCAACTACGCCGGCGGCCAGAAGCTGGACGTGTGGCTCTGCTCCAACGACTCCACGGCCCAGGGCGTGGTCCAGGCGCTGGAAGCCAACTACGCCGGCTACAACTGGCCGATCATCACCGGGCAGGACTGCGACATCGCCAACGTCAAGTACATCATCCAGGGCAAGCAGTCCATGTCCGTATTCAAGGACACCCGGGTGCTGGTCAAGCGCGCCGCCACGATGGCCTGCCAGCTGCTGCTGGGCGAGAAGGTCACCGTCAACGACACCGAGACTTACCACAACAACGTCAAGTTCGTACCGTCCTTCCTGTGCGATCCCGTGTCCGTCACCGTCAACAACTACAAGTCGGTGCTGATCGACCCCGGCTACTACAGCCCGGACGCCCTCGGCTGATCGCGTCCTACACAAAAGGACCCTGTGCCCGCGGGCACAGGGTCCTTGCGTATCGCCGGTCTATAGCTCCAGCCCCTCGTAGATCAGGCTCCGGATCGTGGGGTGGATCACGTCGTAGCTGTAGCCGAAGCCGCGCACGTGCATGGCGTAGAAGGCCGACAGGTGGTTGATCGGGTCGATCATGGTCCAGGCCCCCGCCGCGCCGTCCCAGCCGAACTCACCGATCTGGCCGCGGCCGCCGACGGAGGTGTCCACCCGGGTGCGCACGCCCAGCGCGTAGGAATAGCCCTTGCGGTTCCAGGCGTCGAAGCTGGCCCGGGACCTGGGGCCCAGCTGGTTGGCGCTCCACAGCTGCAGCATCTGGGGCGGGAGTATGCGCGCGCCGTCCTTCGACGCGCCGCCGCAGGCCAGCGCGTCCACGAAGGCGATGTAGTCCGCCACGTCGCCGTACAGGCCCGCGCCGCCGCTCTCGTAGTTCGGGCTGATGCGGTAGTTGTTGATGTCGCCGGTGCGCAGCTCGATCGCGCCGGTCCCCTCGTTCACCACGTACTGGGCGCACAGCCGCGCGGCGTCCTCCGCCTTCAGCGCAAAGCTCATGGTCCGAAGGCCCAGCGGCCCGAATATGCGCGCCTTCAGGTATTCCGAGAAGCGCTGCCCGGACACGACCTCGATCACCGCGGCCAGCACGTCGTGGCTGGTGCTGTACAGAAAGTCCGTGCCCGGCTCGAAGCACAGCGGGTCCTGGGCCCGGGCGTCCACCAGCTGGCGCGTGGTGGCCAGGCCGCCGGTCTCGGCCATGACCTTCTGCATCGCCGGCGTGGCCAGGTCGTAGTCCAGCCCGCTCTGCATGCTCATCAGGTGGCGCACGGTCATCACCCGCTTCGCCGGGCGCACGGCTTCGCCGTCCCGCACCGTCAAATGCCCGTAGGCCGGCAGGTAATCGCTCACCGGGTCGTCCAGACTCAGCCGCCCCTCCCCGATCAGCTGCATCGCCGCGCAGGTGGTGAACACCTTCGTGCACGAGTACAGGCAGTAGGTCTCATTGCCGCGCATCGGCTGTTCCTTCTGCGCGTCGCGATGCCCCGCCGCGTGGCGGTATACCTGCTCATGATCCCGGTACACCGCCAAATCGCACCCCGGCACCCCCACGGTAGCGAGGGAGTCCAGATACGCGGTCAGCCTGGAAAAATCCATGTGAATGCACCTCTTTGTTGAGTCA
>JAFYBB010000308.1 GCA_017540445.1 Clostridia bacterium
CTTGTCCCGCGTCTCTCTCTCTGCCTTTTTTATCGCTTTATACTCTGCCTCTGTTATCTGGAATCGCTTCATCTCTCATCACCGATTCCATTATATCATACTTTTGTTGATTTGTAAAGTTTTAGATTGAGCTTAGTATCAAACGACTGAGGCTCCTGCCGCGACGACCGTGCCGGAGGCTGCTGTCGAACCAGCTGAGACCGAGAGTGCCGCTGTGACAGCGGAGCCCGCCGCGACACAAGCCCCGGCAGAGCCCGTCGATCCCTCTGAAATCGACTACAACGATCCGGAGGTGGGCGAATAATCATTGCAATTTGGGGCTGTGGCGGCACCGGCAAGACCACTTTGGCCACCGGGCTGGGCAGCATCTATGCGAACCACGGCACCGTGGGCGTCATCGACACCAACCTTTGCAGTCCGACCCTGCCGATCCAGCTGGCGGGCACGCGGCTGGAGCAGGAGCACAGCCTGGGCCGCCATCTGAACCGCCTGGGCACCAACGAAATTCGCCCCTATTTCCACCAGCATCCCCAGTGCAGCGGGATGTTCCTCGCGGGACTGACGGACAGGGACACCTTCATCGACTACGAGATCGGCTACGAAGGCATCGACCGGGCCAGGGAGTTCCTGCTGCAAAGCGAGGAGCTGCTGGGCACCGTGATCCTCGATTGCAGCGTCCAGCGCACCGACCCCTTCCTGCCGGTCATGCTCCGGGAGGCGGACTGCATCGTGCTGCCCGTCGTTCCGAGCGTCGACGCGGTGTATTGGTACAGCGCCATACTGCCCATGCTGCAAAACGCCGGCGTACTGGAGAAAACCGTCCCCGCCGCCACGATGGTGCAGCCCTTCCACCTGATCTCGGAGGTTGAGGGCCAGCTTGGTATCCGCTTTGCTGCCCAGTTCAAGTACAGTCGCGATGTCGAACGGCTCCACGACGAGTGCCGGCTGGCGACGGAGGAAATCTGGCGCGAGGGCATCGCGTGGACGAAGAACGTGCATCGGCTCTACGACGCGGTGGAGGCGCGCCGCGACGCTTTGGATACCATCTCACAGGAGGCAACTGAATGAGTGAAGCGACCCTTTCCAAGATACTGTACAACAGCGCCAGCGAAGCCGCGCCCGCGGAGGACAACACCTACGAGAGCGCGCTGGCAAAAACCCAGGCCTACCTGAGCGAGCATCACGCGCAGGCCCTCGCGGAGACCGTGCTCCAGGAGCAGGCCCGAGACACCGTGCGCTATCTGACCGAGCAGTTCCTGACCTCGAACAAGGTCTATGTGGCGGGCATGAGCATCCGCGAGCTGACGAACCGCCTCTACCGGGACATGGCGGGCTATTCCATCCTGGAGGAACCGCTGGCCGATCCCAACGTGGAGGAAATCCTGGTCAACGCCTATAACGACGTGGAGATCATCGACGAGAAGGGCCGTCACAAGTACCACGAGAGCTTTGCCACCCCGGAGCAGGGCCGCGACATCGCCCGCCGCCTGGTGCGCATCTCCGGGCAGACCATCGACACGGCCCATCCCATCGTGGACGCCTACATCACCACCGGCGTGCGCATCACGGCTTTCTTTCCGCCGGTCATCGACGAGAAGGACGGCTACAGGGATGACGGGTATTTCTTTACTCTCATCCGCTATCTCGCCCTGCCTGTTGCCTGGCTCGAATCCCACAACTTTCCGTGAAGAACCTACTTTTTTCCGCTTTGAATAACCAGGAAACACCGGTCAAAACCACTTGACGCAGTTCTGCGATGCATCCTCTTTTCCTGCAGATCTATTATACAAATCAGTCACTAAACTACTTGTTTATGTTACCCGAGCGTGATATAATCATTACGATAGACCTTATAAAGGAGCAACTCCCATGGATTACCTCTCTCCATTTGAGCGATTCGCGGAGCTGATGACAAGCTCTGACGACTTCGATATCCCGGCTATCTTCTCGACGCTCGCGGAGCTGTGCAGGGTGTTGCGGGTTTCAAAGGGCGTCACGACCTTTTATCCTTCCCCTGTGCATGAACAGCGCGGCGAAGGGGAGGTCTTCGTCTGCTATGACAGTGAGGAGAAGCACGTCCACGTCTCCTCTCAGCGCCTTGTGACGCCCGCTCAGATCATCATAACCACAGATGTCTATCAGGCGGAAGGCGCCAAGCCCTTCTCCGAAGTCGAGCGTCGCCGGGTCGACACCGTTCAACGGATGATCCTCACATTTCTGAACAAGAGCCGACAGGAAGAGATCATTGAAAAGCTTATCTTCTATGACGACGACGGCTATCATAACCTGCGGTACTTCTATGGCCAAATCATGAAGAACAAGGCGGCGGGCACGCTGACGGGCAAGACCGCGATCCGCATCAACCTCAAGCATTTCTCCATCGTCAATGAACAGGGCGGAAAGACCGCCGGCGACACCGCGCTGCGCAATTACATCGCCGCGCTTACAGAGGCGGCGGGGCCGGGCGGCATTCTCTGCCGCCTGGGCGGCGACAATTTCGTTGCGCTGTTCGATACCGAGCGCCTGCCGGAGGTCCTCAACTGCCTGAACGGCATCCCCGTCCCCTACGACGACGAGAATCGGATCGTCATATCCGCCGTCGCCGGCGTGTGCCGAATCCAGGATGCTTCGGACATCACGAATCCCGGCGAAATCATGAATCGCATTGTTCAAGCTTATCTGATCGCCAAGCGCGAAAACACCAACGACATCATCTACTACAGCGACGAGTTCAAGCTCGCCAAGGCCAGGGAAGTCAAAGTACAGCGCAGGTTTGCCAACGCCCTGAAAAAGCGGGAATTCCTGGTCTATTACCAGCCCAAGGTCGACATCCACACCCGAAAAATCATCGGCGCGGAAGCCCTCTGCCGCTGGATTCACAAGGGAACGCTCATCCCGCCGATCGACTTCATCCCGGCATTGGAGCGAGGCTACGACATCTGCCGGCTCGATTTCTATATGCTGGACAGCGTCTGCCGCGATCTGCGGCGCTGGCTGGACACGCGACTGCCGGTCGTCAGGATCTCCGTGAACCTGTCCCGCCGCCATCTGGTCGACCCGGATCTGTTCGAGCATATTGTCGAGATCATCGACCGGCACGGCATCCCCCATGACCTGATTGAGATAGAGCTGACGGAAACCACCACCGACGTGGAGTTCAGGGATCTGAAGCGGGTGGTCGCCGATCTCCAGGCCTCTGGCATCAGCGCCTCCGTGGACGATTTCGGCGTCGGGTATTCATCCCTGAACCTCATCAAGCAGATCCCCTGGGACGTGCTGAAGCTCGACAAGTCCATTCTTCCCCAGGAGGGCGACGACGAAGCGCGCGGCGGCAGGATGTTCGCCCATGTCATCGCCATGGCCCACGAAATGGGGCTGACCTGCGTGGCCGAGGGCGTGGAGACGGAGGCTCAGCTGGACATCATGCGCCAGTACGGGTGCAGGATCGCCCAGGGCTTCCTGTTCGACAGGCCCATGCCCGTGGAGGATTTCGAGCAGAGACTGCGTGGAGTTTAGGGTGTGTTTCCAAACCCCCAAACGGGCACTTGGAAGCACGCTCCGTTATTGCTCAGGTATTACTCCAGCATCTCCGGATGCTCTTTGACCAGCATCTCGGCGATTCCCGCGCTGACAGACGACATCGCCTGAATCGTGTAGATATAGGTCTTTTCCATGACGCTGGGAACCCGGGTGATCCGCACCTGCTTCCAGGCATAGTCGCCGTCCATATCCTTGATCCGAAAGCCCTGCTGAACAAAGCCCTGTTCGGACAGTCGATCCTCCAGCGTATCCATGTCAAAGAACCGGAGATAGCGCGCCCGGTCGTCCGGAGCCACTTCCTTTTGGGCAAAGGATTGAATCCCGGCTCTCAGGCCCAGAAGCTGGTGAGCCGTCTGGAAATTGGCCCTGGAAAACAGCCGTATGGACGAGTTTTTCTCCGGAAAGCAAAGGTTCACATGGTCAAAGGACGCGAACAGGGTCTGGCTGTATCGGGCGAGCTCCGAACGGTTCAAATCGCCCAGATCCTCTTTGAAGGTGCTCAGCGTGGCCACGACCATCGCCTTGTTCAGCTGGGCGGACTTGGCGATGCACCTGGCCTTGAATCTGAAAAACACGTCTCCGGACACGTAATCCACTTCCTGCACCGTATCCTTCATGACCGCCTCGGTGAGCAGGTTTCTCATCGGGTGATAGTTCGCGCTGATCCGGTGGTTATAGAATCGCTCCAGATCCTGGATGGAATCAAAGCCCAGGGACTTAACGCTGGCCAGATAGGCGTCGTTGGCGTAGACATAATCGCCCTTGCCCCAGGTGCACTCGATCAGCGCCAGCGGAATGTCGCTCTGTATCGCCGCGCGGGCCGCCTTCTCCTGCTCAAACGGATTCGCCGTGAGCAAATCAAAATGGCATATCGCGTTCCAGTAGGGCTTCTCGTCGGGGGATTCCACCCTGTGCTCCGACAGGTAGGCGCTCAGCGCCTCCGCTGCCAGCGGCTCGGAATAATAAAAGCCCTGGATCGTGTCGCCCCCGATGGATCGGATGAATTGCGCCTGCTCCTCGGTTTCCACGCCCTCGATGAGCGTCAGTATCCCCAGGCTCTTGGCCGTCTTGACGATGGCCGCTACCAGCTGGCGGGATTCCGGCGAAGCGTTCCGCATGAACACCATGTCGATTTTCAGCAGATTGAAGCGATAGTCCTGCAGCATCCCCAGCGAGGAGTAGCCGCTGCCAAAGTCGTCGACCCAAATGGAGTAGCCCGCGCTC
>JAFYBB010000028.1 GCA_017540445.1 Clostridia bacterium
CTCCACGGTCCAGACGCGCTGGCCGTCCAGGATCTGGGAGCACTGGTCGGCCTCCCAGTCCATGATCAGCTCGTTCTTTTCATTGAACATGGCCAGCGCCTGCGCCTGTGTGCCGGTGACCACCTGCGCCTGGACGGCGTCACCGGCGTAGATGCTGTCCCTGTAGAAATGCGCCGATTTCACGGAGCTGTCCTTGACGTCGATGGTGACCGCCTTTTGGGTCACGCCCCTTTATGCAGATCTGTAAATCACGGGATCGAAGTTCAGCGGCCGCGGCGCTTCGACAGGTCCGACACGGCCCGGGCGGCCAGCAGCACCCACACCGCCGCCAGGCCGATCAGCAGCGCCTTCGCGCCGGCGGGCAGGGGCCCCAGGTCCGACGGCGCGTCGCCGCCTTTGGGCTGGTTCAGCTCGTACATGTCCGTGACGTCCCGGTACAGCTTTTCAAAGTAGGCGTCGTCCACGGTCTGCTTGCGCCGCACCGACTTGGTCACGTTTTCGATCAGCTGGCCCGCGGCGTCGCGCAGACTGGCCGAGCCGTTGAACACCGGCGTGGTGAAGGTGTTGCCGGTGTTCTCCAGCAGCAGCTTCGCCGCCTGCAGCTTCACCGGGTAGTGCAGCGCGTCGCCTTCGTCGCTGTTCAGGTAGGTCTGGTAGGCCGCGTCGCCCTGGGCCTTGCCGGTGACGGGCACGTAGCCTTCGGTCTGGGCGTAGGCGATCTGCACGTCGTTGGTCAGCAGATACTGGGCAAACAGCCAGGCGGCCAGCACCTCCTGGGGGTCCTTCTTGTTGAACACGCACACGCTGGGGCCCTGGGAGATCATCTGCGGGTGTTCCGGGTCGAACTGGGGCACCGGGCGCACGGCGGTCTCAAACCGCACCACGCTGTCCGCGCTGATGTCCAATAGCGGCGCGTCGCTGCCCATCCAGGTGGCCCCGGCGGTGCTGTCCACCGCGAATACGCACTGGCCCGCGTTCAGGAAGTTGGCCGGGTAGCTGCTGATCTTGAACGTGGAGAACGCACCGGTCCTGGCGTGATCCGCGATGCCCTCCAGCAGCGCCTTCGTGGTGTCGTTCAGCAGCAGTATCTCCCCGGCGTCGGTGGAGTAGCCCGCGTCCAGCTGCCGGAGCATCTGGATCATCATGTTGTCGGTGCTCTTGTAGATGAAGGGGATCATCACCTTCTGGCCGTTCACGGCGAACACGCCCTCGGCGTCCTTCTTCGTGGCGGCCTCGGCCACCTCCCACACGAAATCCCAGGTGACCACGTCGGGCACCCGATAGCCCAGGGCCTCCACGTAGGTCCTGTTGATGTACAGCGCCTCGGTGGAGCGCATGAAGGGCAGGGCGTAGGTGCTGCCGGAGATGGCGCACTCCTTCAGGAACTGGGGGATCACCTCCGACTTCGCGGGCCCGTCGAAGCGCACTTCGCTGCCGCCCAGGCCGTAGCGCCCGTCGTCCATCAGGCCGTCCAGCGGCACCACCACGTTGTTGCCCGTCAGATAGGTGGCGATGTGGTCCGGGTAGGTGACGCACACGTTGGGCGTGGTGTCGGTGGAGATGTTGGTGATCACGTCGTTGTAGATGCGGCCGTAGTCGGTGTACAGCTTCAGCGTGACCTTCACGTTCGGGTACAGCGCCTCGAAGCCGGAGATGGCCCGCTTGTAGATCTCGGTCTGGGTCTTGTTGGTGTCGTTCTTGGCCCAGAAGCTGATCTCGTACTGCCGCGACGTGTCAAAGGCCTCCGGCACCTCGAACCCCCCGCGCCCCCGCGACCCGTGACACCCGGCGAGGGTCAGCGCCAGCAGAGCGAGCAGCAAACATATGGAAAACCGGAAACGCCGGTCCCCCTGTTCCCTGTTCCCTGTACCCTGTTCCCTTCTCATCAACCCTTTATCCCTCCCCTCGACACGCCGGCCATGACCTTGTTGCGGAAGATCAGGAACAGCGCGATCAGCGGCACCGAGATGACCACCACGGCGGCCATCATGGCGGGGATGTTCTCGCGGCCGAAGCCGTTCTCGCGGATCTCCTGTATGCCGCCCGACACCAGGAAATAGGCCGGGTCGTCGGTGACCAGGCGGGGCCAGACGTAGCTGTTCCAGCATTCGATGACCTTCAATATCACGATGGTGATGATCGTGGGCCGGCAGATCGGCATCATCACCCGCGTCAGGTACTTGAAGTCGGAGGTGCCGTCCACCTTGGCGGCGCTGTACAGCTCGTCGGGAATCTGGGCGAAGTTCTCGCGCAGCAGGTAGATGTAGAACACGCTGGTCACCGAGGGCAGTATCAGGCCCGGGAAGCTGTTGCGCAGCCCCCAGCCGGTGATGGTCTGGTAGTTGGTGATGATCACCAGCTCGTTCGGGATCATCATCAGCGCCAGGAACAGCGAGAACACCAGGTCGCGGCCCTTGAACTCCAGCCGCGCGAAGGCGAAGGCCGCCGGCACGATCACCACCATCATCAGCGCCGTGGTGACCACCGTGAACACCACGGAATTCAGGAAGTACCGGGCCAGCGGCACCTGTGAGAAGGCACTGACGTAGTTTTCCAGCGTGGGCGCGGTCGTAAAGAACGCCGGCACGTATTCCGCGTTGTAGCTGCTGTAGCCCTTGACGGAGGTCAGCAGCATCCAGTAATACGGGAACAGCACCATCAGCGCCCAGAAGGTCAGCAGCACATAGGTGATCGTGCGGACCGTCGCCCTTCGGGCGCGGGCGGAACGGCTGATCTGGTCGTAATTGGTGGACATGCTAAACGTCTCCTTTTCAAGGTTAGCCAACGGCCCCAGGCCGTTGGCGGGTCGGCGGGCAAGGGAGCGCGCAGCGCGAGTTGCGCGGCACGCCGACAACCGTCAATAATGCACGTTCTTTTTGCTGATGGACAGGTTGATCAGCGTGATGGTGAACACCACGGCGAACAGTATGATCGCCGCCGCCGAGGCGTAGGAGGGATAGCCGCCGCCGTCGCCGTACAGCTTGTCGTACACGTAGCCCACGATGGTGTTCATCTCGGCGGCGTTCAGATTGGTGCCGAACAGGGCCACCGCGTCGCTGTAGGCCTTGAACGCGCCGATAAAGCCGGTGATCACCAGGTAGAAGATCATCGGCGAGATCATCGGCAGCGTGATTTTGTGGAAGATGCGCCAGGCGGAGGCGCCGTCCACCTTGGCGGCGTTGTAGTAGTCCTGGTTCACGCCGGCAAGCGCGCTGGTGAGGATCAGTATCTTGAAGGGCAGCACCACCCAGATCGTGTAGAAGCACAGCACGAACATCTTGGCCCAGTACGGCCCGTCGATGAAATCCACCGGGCCCTTGCCGAACCAGTCCAGCACCAGGTTCGCCATGCCGTCGGTGTAGGCGGTCTTCTTGAACAGTATCATGAACACCAGGCCCACCGCCAGCGTGTTGGTCACGTAGGGCAGGAAGTAGACGGTCTGGTACAGCTTCTTCAGCGGCGTGATGCTGTTCAGCCCCACCGAGATCAAAAGCGCCAGGGCCGTGGACAGGGGCACCGTGATGATGACCAGTATGAACGTGTTCTTCAGGGCCTGCAGGAAGTAGGGGTCGTGCAGCACCCGGGAGTAGTTGTACAGGCCCACGCCCATGTAGGTCTGCGAGGCGGAGTTGTAGCCCTCCTCAAACGAGTACACGAACACGTCCACCAGCGGATAGACCATGAAGAAGCCCAAAAACAGCAGCGCCGGCATGAGGTACAGCCAGCCCTTCAGGTTGTTGCCCTTGTTCATGCCGACTCACCCCTTCGGATGCGCGCCTCGCTCTGCCGGTCAAACAGCAGCACCTTGCGGGGCTTCAGGGCGAAGCGCACCGACGCGGCGCCCTCGGGCAGGTCTGTCTCCGAGCTCACGATGGCGCGGATCTGCGCCGAGGCGCAGGCCGGATGGCGGCACACCACGCTCACGTCGCGGCCCATCACCTCCACGCCCGACAGCGCGCAGGTGAACGGGCCGTCCGCCTGGGGGATGAAGCCCTCCGGGCGTATGCCGGCCCAGACCGCGCCGTCCGGCGCGCCGGGCACGTCCAGCACGCGCTCGTCCCCGATGAACAGCGCCTCGCCCTTCACCCGGCCCTCGAACACGTTGATCGGCGGCGTGCCCAGGAACTTGGAGACGAACAGGTTCACCGGGTCGTCGTAGACCTGTTGGGGCCTGCCGATCTGGTGCACCACGCCGTCCTTCATCACCACGATCATGTCGGAGATGGACATGGCCTCCTCCTGGTCGTGGGTGACGAACACGGTGGTGATGCCGGTGTCCCGCTGGATGCGGCGGATCTCCTCGCGGGTCTGCAGCCGCAGCCGCGCGTCCAAATTGGACAGGGGCTCGTCCAGCAGCAGCACCCGGGGTATCTTCACCACGGCGCGGGCGATGGCCACGCGCTGCTGCTGGCCGCCGGACATCTCGCCGGGCTTGCGCTCCATCAGGCCATCGATCTGCACCAGCTTCGCCGCTTCCGTCACCCGGCGGTCGATCTCCTCCCTGGACAGCCGGGCCGCGCCCTTCAGGTTCTGCAGCGGGAACATGATGTTCTGGCGGACCGTCAGGTGGGGGTACAGCGCGTAGCTCTGGAACACCAGGCCCACGCCCCGGTTCTCCGGCGGCAGGTCCGTCACGTCGTCGTCGCCGAAGAAGACCCGGCCGCTGGTGGGCCTGAGCAGGCCGCTGATCAGATTCAGCGCCGTGCTCTTGCCGCAGCCGGAGGGCCCCAGCAGGCCGATCAGCTTGCCGTCGGGAATCTCAAAGTTGAAGTCGTTCACGGCGATGACCTCGTCCTTCGACTTCCTGTCCCGGCTGGGAAATATCTTGGTGAGATGTTGCAGTACGACCTTCATCGGCCTTGCCTCCCCGGGGTGATCGTCGGGCGGATGGGTTTATTCGTAGATGAACGCGTAGAGCTGCCGGGCGTTCTCCTCGAAGTCGGGCTCGATGCACCACACGCCGTGGGCCATGCCGTCGGTGTAGGTGTCGTCCGCGGGCAGGCGGAACTCGCTCAGGTTCTCCAGGTCCACGCCCATGCAGGTCTTGGCGATGGACAGGATCTGGTCGAAGCCCATGTTGGTGGTCACGTACTGCAGCAGGTTCGTGAGGATGCCCGCCAGCGAGAACAGGCTCTCCTGCTGCAGGCGCTTGGCGAGGGCGACCAGCACGGTGCGCTGGCGGCTGGTGCGGGCGTAGTCGGAATCGCTCTTGCGGATGCGGGAGTAGGCCAGCACCTGCTTGCCGTTCAGCAGCACCTGCTTGCCGGCGGGCACGCTGGTGGCGAACTTGCTCTCGCCGTTGGGGGACTGGGCGTCCTCGGCGCTCAGCTTGCTGATGGCGCGGCTCTCGGCGCCGCTCACGTCCAGCCTCAGGCCGCCCAGCGCGTCCACGATGGACACCAGGCACTTCATGTTCACCAGCGCGTAGTACTGTATGTTCATGCCGAAGTACTCGTTGATCATGCGCATGGTCAGCTCGGGGCCGCCGTACACGCAGGCGGCGTTCAGCTTCTGGCCGCCGTACTCGGGCAGGTCGATCCAGATGTCGCGCATCACCGAGGTCAGCTTCACCTCGTTGGTGGTCGCGTTGACGGACATGATGATCATCGTGTCGGTGCGCAGGAACTTGGTGCTGCCCCGGGCGTCGGAGCCCAGCAGCAGTATGTTCAGCCACGCCTCGGGCAGGCCGGGGGTGACGGACAGGTCGTCGATCTCCAGGTGCTTCTCCACCTCGATCTCCTCTTCGTCCTCGTAGCTGTCAAACACGTATTCCTCCTCGCCCTCCACGTAGTCGTCGGGGTCGGCGTAGGATTCCGCGTTCTCGTTCTGCTCCGGCGCCGCTTTCTCCTGCTCACCGGCGCCCAGGAAGTAGTTCAGCAGATCGGCGATGACGTCCACGTCCTCCGCCGGCTGCTCCGCCGCAGCGCCGAAGGCGCCGCAGGCCAGCAGGCACAGCGCGATGAACAGGGCGGCCGCCCTCTTGAATTTCAGCATATCCGTATACCTCCGTATGTGTATTGCCTTGGTATGATGTGTCTATTTTATCAGCCGGGGCGCGTAAAATCAACCCACCCCATAAATTTCATACCGCAAATCTCTCTGTTTTGACGCCGCTGCCCGGGGCCCGGTTCCC
>JAFYBB010000309.1 GCA_017540445.1 Clostridia bacterium
GGCCAACAACCACATGCTGGACCGCTGGAGCGGCGGCGTCACGAACACCGTGGACAACGTGGAGAAGTACGGCTTCGACCACGTGGGCGCGTACCGCACCAAGGCCGAGAAGGACGCGCCGGTGATCTACGAGGTGGGCGGTATCAAGTTCGGCTTCGTGGCCTACACCCACAGCACCAACACCATGGAGCGGCGCGGCACCGACGAGTCCGCCGTGGCGCTGGTGCCCTACATCAGCAAGGCCGACTTCAAGGCCGACGTGCAGAAGCTGCGCCAGGCCGGGGCCGAGGTGGTCATCGCCTTCCCGCACTGGGGCAAGGAGTACGTGCGCACCCCCGACGACAGCCAGAAGAAGTACGCCAAAAAGCTGGCCGAGGCCGGGGTGGACATCATCATCGGCAGCCACGCCCACATGGTGCAGCCCATGGGCTACCAGACCGTCTCGAACGCGGACGGCTCCAGCCGCCAGGTGTTCACGATGTTCTGCATGGGCAACTTCATCAGCGACCACGTGAAGCAGTACTGCGACAACGGCGTGATACTGGACTTCACCGTCAACGAGCATGAAGACGGCACCTTCACCTGCGACAGCGTCGGCTACATACCCACCTACACCTGGAAGCAGGACGGCGCGGTGCGGGTGCTGCCCTCCGGCAAGTACCTGAAGGACCGCCCCGCCGGCATGGACGACGCGAACTACAACCGCATGGTGGAAAGCTACTACGAGATCACCGAGGTCCTCGGCGACAAATTCCAGCTGATCAACGGGTGACGACATGGAACGATACCTGACGAAGAATTCGACCCGGATGGCCTGGTGGGAGATCCCCAACGTGCTGCTGTCGGCGCTGCTGATCTCGGTGTGCCTGCAGGTGCTGTCGGAGGACATCGCCGCCAAGAGCCTGAACGATCCCTTTGTGGACGGTGCGGCCTACGCCACGGTGTTTTTCATGATGCTGCTACCGCTGCTGTTTGCCGTGCGGCGCATGCTCCGGCGGCGCACGGCGCGCAAGATCGCCCGGGCGCTGGGCCGCTGCGACGAGCCCGCGCTGCCGATCGCGCGGCTGGACGCCGTCACCGGCGTGCGCGGCGCGCTGAGGAAGATCGAGCGGCTGCTGGACAAGGGCTTCCTCCGGCGTATGGAGCCGGACGTGCACGACGGCGTGCTGTGGCTGGACGATACCCGCCCGGCGCCGGAGCCTCAGCCGCAGCCGGAGCCGGCGGACGCCCACGCGGCGGTGCTTATGAAGATCCGCGCGCTGAACGACGCCATCGACGACGCCGCCGTGTCCGAGCGCATCGAGCGCATCGAGGCGCTCACCGCCAGCATCTTCGATACCGTGCGCCAGCGCCCCGAGCGCGCCGACGACGTCCGGCGCTTCGTCAACTACTACCTGCCCACCACGCTGCGCCTGCTGGAGACCTACCGCCTGATGGAGGGACAGAGCTACCAGGGCCAGACCATACGGGAATCCCGCGGGAAGATCGAGGACGCGCTGGACCAGCTGGTGTCCGCCATCGAGCAGCAGCAGGACCGCCTGTTCCGCTCCGAGGCTCTGGACGTGGAGGCCGAGATCCAGGTGCTGGAGACGATGATGCGCAGCGACGGCAGTATCAAGTAGGGGCGCCGATGCGGCGCCCGCCCATCCGGGAGGAACAGGGAGCAGGGGTTGACATGAAACATATCTACAAGGCCCACGCCAAAATCAACTGGGCGTTGGACATACTGGAGCGCCGCGCGGACGGGTATCACTTGATGAACATGGTGATGCAGAGCGTGGCGCTTTGCGATGAGCTCAGCATCGAGCCCGCGCCGGCGCTGTCGCTGAGCGTGGACGGCGCGCCGGCGGGGGAGGACAACCTGGTGATGCGGGCGGCCCTGGCGCTGCGGCGGCACACCGGAACAAACCTGGGCGCGAGGATGGCGCTGACCAAGCGCATACCGGCGCAGGCGGGGCTGGGCGGCGGCAGCGCGGACTGCGCGGCGGCGCTGAAGGCGCTGAACGAGATGTGGGGGCTGGGCCTCGACCGGGCGCGCCTGTTGGAGATCGGGGCGTCGCTGGGCGCGGACGTGCCCTTCTGCCTGACGGGCGGGCTGGCCCGGGTGTCCGGCATCGGCGAGGTGATTTCGCCCGTTCAGCGCGGGCCGGAGATCCCGCTGGCGCTGGTGCGGCCCGGCGGCGGCCTGTCCACCGCGGCGGTGTTCAAAATGTGGGACAGCGGCGGATTCCCGGCGACGCCCTTTGACGCAGGGGCCCTGACGGATGCCCTCGTCCGAAGGGATTCGCCCGCCGTGGGACGGCTGTGCGCGAACGCCCTGACCGCGCCCGCCGTGCGGCTGCTGCCCGAGATCGGGCGCGCGCTGGAAAAGCTGCGCCGCCTGGGCGCGTTCGCCGCGTTCATGACCGGCAGCGGCTCCACCGTGGTGGGGGCCTTCGAGGACGATGCCGCCGCTCAAGCCGCCGCCCGCGCGTTCCCCGACGCCGTCGCCACATGCACGCTGGGTGAGTCACTCGGGGACAGGTTCCTCTGACTCACGGCTGGCGGTTGACGGAATCCCGAATCGCTGTTATAATCGGGTCGGTGAGATCCATTACTGAGGAGGGTTTATCATGAAGAGAGCATGGTTTGTCTTGCTTGTGGCGCTGTTGGCGGCGATGATCTTTAACGCTGCGCTGGCGGAGGGGCTGCAGGGCGATGGGGACCGGACGGGTGAACAGGCCATAGCAGCCCGGGCGGTGGAGCTTCCCGTGTCCGAGGTCTCGGAAGCGCCGCTGCCCGAGAGCGGCAATGATATGGTAAGCGCGGATTTCGCGGTCGAGGCCGCGGCCGCCGGGAAGGGCGTGGCCATCGACAAGGACAATTTCCCCGACGAGGCCTTCCGGGGATATGTCAAAGAGGAATGCGATCAGAACGGCGACGGGGCGCTGTCGGAGGACGAGATCAAGGCGGTGTATGAGATCTATGTGGACGAATACGACATCGCCAGCCTGAAGGGCATCGAGTGGTTCAGGAATCTTGAACTGTTGGGCTGCTCCTCCAACCGGCTGACGAGCCTGGATGTGAGCGGATGCACGAAACTGGTGTCTCTGAGCTGCCAGGATAACCGCCTGACGCAGCTGAACGTGAGCGGATGCACCAAGCTGTGGGATTTGTACTGCCAGTCCAACCAGCTGACGGCGCTGGACCTGAGCGGATGCACCGGGCTGGTGAAGCTGAGGTGTAACGACAACCGGCTGACGCGCCTGGACCTGAGCAAATGTCGCAAGCTGGAGGAGCTGAGGTGCTTCTCCAACCAGCTGACGAGCCTGGATCTGAGCGGCAACACCGCCCTCGAAAAGCTGTCCTGCTACAACAACAAGATCGCCAGGATCGATATTTCCAAATGCGATAAAGCGCTGGCAGACGCGGTTGCGGAGGCGATCGAAACGACGGACAAGGGCTCGGTCGCTTTCGGGAGAAAGATCGGCTCGTTCTATCCGCTGGAAACAGACAGCACCACCGCCGTCATTGTGAACGGAAAGACCGTCTACGGCGGAAAGCAGAAGGCGGCGAAGAGCCTCGCCAAGGCCAAGGTCATCGTGAAGGCCCAGACCTGGACCGGCAAGGCGCTGACGCCGAAGGCGACGGTGAAGCTGGGCGGCAAGACCCTGAAGAAGGATAAGGACTATACCGTCAGCTATACGAACAACAGCGCGATCGGCGAGGCCACGGTGACGGTGACCGGCAAAGGCAATTACACCGGCACGGCCAAGGCCACGTTCAGGATCAACCCGAAGAAGGTCACGGGCCTGAAGCTGGAGCCCGGCGCGGGCAAGCTGACCGCCAGCTGGAATAAGGTCAGCGGCGTCGACGGCTATCAGATCGAGTACGGCCTGAAGCAGGACTTCAAGGGCGCGAAGAAGGTGAAGGTCCAGAAGGCCGAGACCGCCCAGAAGGCCCTGACCCGCCTGGGTGCGGGCAAGACCTACTATGTGCGCGTGCGCGCCTATAAGAAGGTGGGCAAGAAGACGTACTGCTCGGCGTGGACGAAGGGGAGTCAGGCGACGAAGTAAGCGGATGACAGTAGGGACGGTTCTCGTTGTCACCTTTTCAACAAAAAGATGACAGCGAGAACCGTCCCTTTTGTCATCTATTCTTATTATAAACAAC
>JAFYBB010000310.1 GCA_017540445.1 Clostridia bacterium
CAAGTCCGATCTGCTGTACGAGGTGCTGGCCGAGGTGCCGCGCGTGCGCGAGGACTTCGGCTATCCGCCGCTGGTGACCCCCACCAGCCAGATCGTCGGCACCCAGGCCGTCATGAACGTGCTGACCGGCGAGCGCTACAAGATGTGCCCGAAGGAGAGCCAGGGCCTGATGCGCGGCGAGTACGGCCGCCTGCCCGCGCCCGTCAACGAGCAGGTGCGCAAGAAGGTCATCGGCGATCAGAAGGTCATCACCTGCCGCCCCGTGGACGATCCGTCCTACGGTGTCAAGCACCTGGACGAGTTCAAGAAGGAGATGGGCCAGTACCTGACCCAGGAGGAGGACGTGCTCAGCTACGCCCTGTTCCCGCAGGTGGCCGAGAAGTTCTTCCAGAATCGCCAGGCGAAGCAGCTGGGCCTGGACAACAGCGTGCTGGACAAAAAGAACAACGCCATGCCGTTGTAAGAGCGCCTGATAGGACCTGTACATGCAGGGGTCGCAATGCCGCCCCTGCATTTTCTTTCGGCTGCCAAAATCAGGGGGACGGTTCTCTGTGTCAATGACACAGAGAACCGTCCCCCTGATTTTGGCCGTGTAATTTTGTCATAAAAATATCAAAATGGGCTTGAAATTATTTCAAATTTGTTTTATAATATTGCAAAATGATGCAATTAGGCTGAACTTTTGTCACTTGGAGGCCTTCGGGCGGGCGGGGTTCGGCGATGATTGGATAAGGGGCTGCTGTTATGGGCAAGAGCAACAGGCAGAACAAGGCGGAAGCGCCGCGCAGGAAGCCGAAGTATTTGCGGGCCGGCGCGCTGGCGCTGCTGACGGTCGCCGGCATCGGCGCGATGGCGGGCATGGCGTTGTTCAACGCCAACGCCAAGCCCAACCGCGACATGCAGTGGTACATCCGGGAGGGCGCGGTCCAGGTGGCCGCCCCGGCGCTGGCGGATGCCGCCGGCACCGCGGCGAAGGCGCAGGACAAGGCCCCGTCCGGGTCCGTGACGGCGCAGGCCGGACTGCCCGGCGCGGACGACGCGACCGCCGCCGTGATCGTGCGGAGCCTGGGGGACGGGTCCGATGCCGTGGCGCTCACCGAAGCGCCCGCAGGCGCGCCTGACGAGGCTGAAGCGCTCGCCGATGCTACTGACGAAGCCGACGCGCTTGCCGAAGCGCCCGCAGATGCTCACGACGGAGCCGACGCGCTCACTGAAGCGCCCGCAGAGACTCCCGATGAAGCCGACGCGCTCGCCGAAGCGCCCACAGACGCCCCGACCGAGGCGGCGACGGCGGAGCCGGTCCAGGCGGCCACGGAGGCGCCCGTCAAGTCCCAGCCCACCGAGGCGCCGGTGAACGACGGCACGGTGCTGTTGACGATCACCGCGGCGGGGGACTGCACCTTCGGCGGACAGGTCGGCTCCAAGGGCAGCCGGAACTTCAAGAAGTGCGTCGAGAAGTTCGGCTACGACTACTTTTTCACCAATGTGCGCGAACTGTTCAGGTCCGACGATCTGACCATCGTCAACCTGGAGGGCCCGCTGACCACCGTCGAAAAGCCGCAGAAGAAGGGCGAGGAGTTTCTGTTCAAGGGCGATCCCGACTACGTGAAGGTGCTCACCGGCTCCGGCGTGGAGCTGTGCAACCTCTGCAACAACCACACGCTGGACTACGGCAAGGAGGGCCTGAAGGAGACCGCGAAGGTGCTGGACGACTACGGCATCGGCTATTGCGGCTACAGCAAGGCCTACGACGCCGAGATCAAGGGCATCCGCGTGCGCGCGCTGGGCTTCACCTGGTGGCGCTATGACAGGAAGGAGATCGTCAAGGCCGTGAAGGAAGCCCGGGAGGGCTGCGACCTGCTGATCGTCAACGTCCACTGGGGCGACGAGCGCGTGTACACCCAGGACAACAGGCAGACCGAGCTGGGCCACGCGATCATCGACGCCGGCGCGGATCTGATCCTCGGCACGCATCCCCACGTGTATCAGGGCATCGAGTGCTACAAGGGAAAGTACATCGTGTACAGCCTGGGCAACTTCTGCTTCTCCGGCAACGCCAATCCGGCGGACAAGCGCTGCCTGATCTTCCAGCAGACCTTCAGCTTCAATCCGGGCCTGGGCATCGCCCAGGCGAACATACTGGACCAGGGCATCAACATCATACCGGCCACGATTTCCTCCAGGCGCGATGTCAACGACTTCCAGCCCACGATCATGGACGCCGAGAACGGCCTGGCGATGCTGAAGGCCGTCGCCAGCAAGTCCGTGAACTTCGACATGACCAAGGCGCGCTGGACCAAGGACAACTACCTGCTGACCTACGGCCTGATCCAGCCCGAGGTAAAGCTGGATGCCAACGGCAAGCCCATCAACGGCTCCATCGACCTGCCCGCCGAAAGCGCCGACGCGACGGCGCCGGAGGCGGAGGAACCCGCCGAACCGGAGACGGCGGAGGCGGAAGCGCCCGACCCGGACCCGGCCGACGATGCGCTGACGGACGAGGAGCTGCTCGAGGCGGATCTTTCCGAGGCGGAACCGGCGGAGGACGCCGGCGTGAATTGACAGGACGACCGCGGCGGGGGAGAGGGGAGACCTCTCCTCCGTTTTTGGCGCATTTTACCTGTACAGCCTGTTCAGACGGGAAAAAACGTGTTATAATACCGTATAAATATGGACATATCCGCCGCGTGCGGCGGCAAGGGAGGAAACGGTATGGAAAATGAAGTGAGGCGTCCCGCGAATTTCATCGAGGAGTTCGTCGAGGAGGACCTGGCCAGCGGCCGCTTTGACCACGTGCACACCCGGTTTCCGCCGGAGCCCAACGGCTATCTGCACATCGGCCACGCCAAGGCGCTGTGCGTGGATTTCGGCATCGCCCAGAAGTACGGCGGCAAGTGCAACCTGCGCTTTGACGACACCAACCCCACCAAGGAGGAGACGGCCTTCGTGGAGGGCATACAGCGCGACATCGAGTGGCTGGGCTACAAGTGGGACAAGCTGTACTTCGCCTCCGACTTCTTCGACCGGCTGTACGAGATCGCCCGGGACATGATCCGCCGCGGCGTGGCCTACGTGGACGACCAGACGCCCGAGCAGATGCGCGCCAACCGCGGCACGCTGACCAAGCCCGGCGTGAACAGCCCCTGGCGCGACCGCCCGGTGGAGGAGAACCTGGACCTGTTTGAGCGCATGAAGAACGGCGAGTTCGAGGAGGGTGCCCGGGTGCTGCGGGCGAAGATCGACATGGCCAACCCCAACGTGCTGCTGCGCGACCCGACCATGTACCGCATCAACCGCCACAGCCATCACCGCACCGGCGACAAGTGGTGCATCTACCCGATGTACGACTTCCAGCATCCCATCCAGGACGCCATCGAGGGCATCTCCCATTCGCTGTGCTCGCTGGAGTACGAGATCCACCGCCCGCTGTACGACTGGTTCGTGCGCAACGCCAACGTCACCGACCATCCGCCGCGCCAGATCGAGTTCGCCCGCCTGAACATCGAGCGCACGGTGATGTCCAAGCGCCACCTGCGCCGCCTCGTTGAGGAGCACGTGGTCTCCGGCTGGGACGATCCCCGCATGCCCACGCTGGTGGCCATGCGCCGCAGGGGCTATCCCGCCGCCGCCATACACGACTTCATGGGCCGCGTGGGCGTGGCCAAGGCCGATTCCGTGGTGGAGGGCAATTTGCTGGACCACTGCGTGCGCGAGGCCCTGGCCGACACCGCGCCCCGGGCGATGGCCGTCATCAACCCGCTGAAGGTGGTGCTGACCAACTGGCCCGAGGGCAAGACGGACGTGCTGACCATCGAGAACCACCCGGACCATCCCGAGTTCGGCACCCGCGAGGTGGCCTTCGGCCGCGAGCTGTACATCGAGCGCGAGGACTTCATGGAGGAGCCCGTCAAGAAGTTCTTCCGCCTGGCCCCCGGCCGGGAGGTCCGCCTGAAGGGCGCGTACATCATCCGGTGCGAGGAATTCGTCAAGGACGAGGCCGGCAACGTGGCGGAGCTGCGCTGCACCGTGGACATGGACAGCCGCTCCGGCAGCGAGGGCGCGAACCGCAAGGTGAAGGGCACGCTGCACTGGGTCAGCGCCGCCGAGGGCGTGCCCTGTGAATTCCGCCTGTACGAGCCCATACTGGCCGAGGACGACCCGGAGGAGAACGCCGTGACCGTGGACGAGGACGGCAACACCGTGGAGAGCGAGGGCAAGGACTTCATGGACCAGCTGAACCCCAACAGCCTGACGGTGGCGCGGGGCTTCTGCGAGCCGTGGATCGCCGCTCACGACGCCGGCGCCGCTTTCCAGTTCCTGCGCATGGGCTACTTCTGCAAGGACCCCGATTCCACCGGCGAACGCCCGGTGTTCAACCGCACCGTGCCGCTGAAGGACAGCTGGGCGAAGGAAGCGAAGAAGTAAGTCCTATTGACACTTTTCGACGAACGGGTTATAATCAGTATATACAAACCAGCAAAGGAGTTGTCTGTCATGCCGAGACCGAAGGGGTCAAAGAACAAGAAGACCGCAGTCGTCGTGGACACCGTTGAGAACGTCGATGAGAAGATCGCCGCCGCCGAGGCCGCGATCGCCGCGCTGACGGAAGAGCTGAAGGCCAAGAAGGCCGAGCTGAAGAAGCTGAACAAGGCGAAGGAGAAGGCCGAGAAGGTCGCCGCCGAGAAGCAGGCGGAGGAGGACAAGGCCAAGCTGCTGGAGGCCATCACTGCCAGCGGCAAGAGCGTGGACGAGGTGCTGGAATTGCTGAAGAAGTGATCCCGGCGGACGGAGCGAAACAGACGCGCCCTCAGGCAGATCAGTGAAGCGCTGATCTGCCTGAGGGCGTTTGTTTACCGTTCATCCCGTTGCTTTTTTACACGGCCCCGGTTATAATGAATTATCCGCAATACCGCGATCAAGGAGCGTCTACGATGGAACAGATCAAGAGAAATGTACTGCTGAACCCCGGCCCCTCCACGACGACGGACACGGTCAAATACGCGCAGGTGGTTCCCGATATCTGCCCGAGGGAGAAGGAATTTGCCGGCCTGATGAAGGGCCTTCGGGAGGACCTCGTCCGGATCGTCCACGGCGATCTGAAGAAGTACACCAGCGTCCTGTTCTGCGGCTCCGGTACGATCAATATAGACGTCGCCGTCAACAGCCTTCTGCCGGAGGGCAAGAAGGTGCTGGTGGTCAACAACGGCGCGTACAGCGCGCGGGCCGTGGAGGTCTGTGAGTATTACGGCCTGCCCCACATCGACCTTCGGTTCCCGGTGGATCAGAGGCCGGATCTGGCGGCGGTGGAGGCGGCGCTGAAGGCGAATCCGGACATCGCGCTGGTGCACACGACCCACAATGAGACCGGCACGGGCATACTGAACCCGATCCGCGAGATCGGCGCGCTGGCGCACAGGTACGGCGCGGTGTTCACCGTGGACACGACCAGCACCTACGCCATGCGGCCCATCGACATCGAGGAGGACAACATCGACTTCTGCATGGCCTCGGCGCAGAAGGGCCTGATGGCCTTTACCGGCCTCAGCTTCATCGTCGGCAACCGCGCCATCATCGAGCAGAGCCAGAATTACCCCAGGCGCAGCTATTACTGCAACCTGTTTTTGCAGTACGACTTCTTCGAGCGCACCGGCGAGATGCACTTCACGCCGCCGGTCCAGACCATTTACGCGACCATCCAGGCGCTGAAGGAGTATTGGGAAGAAGGCGAAGCGGCGAAGTGGGCGCGGCACACCCGCGTGTTCAACGCCATCAACGCCGGCCTGGACGCGCTGGGCTTCCGGCAGGTCATCAAGCCCGAGTGGCGGGCGGGGCTCGTCGCCTCCGCGATCTATCCGGACGACCCAAACTGGAGCTTTGAGAAGGTCCACGACTACTGCTACGCGCGCGGCTTTACGATCTATCCGGGCAAGATCAGCACGACGAACACGTTCCGCCTGTGCGCGCTCGGCGCGATCGACGCGCAGGACATCCGCGATTTCTTCGCGGTATTCCGGGACGCGCTGGCCGCCGCCGGCGTGAAGACGCCGGTGGTCTACAACGCGTGAGGAGAGTGGCCATGAAGACGGTTTACACATGCTTTTGCACAGACGTGATCCATGACGGACACCTCAACATCATCGAAAAGGCCCACCAGAGGGGCAAGGTCATCGTCGGCTGCCTGTCGGACGAGGCGCTGATCCGCTACAACAGGTTTCCGACCGTCTCCCAGGACGAGCGGCTCCGGCTGTACCGGAGCATCGACGGCGTGGAGGAGGTCGTCCTGCAGAACGACATGCTCTACGACGACGTGATCGCGCGGCTGCGGCCCGACTACATCGTGCACGGCGACAACTGGCTGCAGGGGCCCGAGCGCGCGATACGGGACCATGTGGAGGCGCTGGTGGCGGCCTACGGCGGCGAACTGATCGACGTGCCCTACACCTACAGCGACAAGGTCAAAAAGATCGACCTGCAGCTGCGCGAGAAGCTCGCGATGCCGGAGTACAGGCGCAAGTGCCTGCGCCAGCTGATCCGCATGACTCCGGTCGTCAAGGTGCTGGAGGCGCACAGCGGCCTGACCGGCCTGATCGTGGAGAAGACGGTCGTCGAGCACGACGGCAAGCTGGACCAGTTCGACGCCATGTGGGTGTCCAGCCTGTGCGACAGCACCGCCAAGGGCAAGCCGGACATCGAGCTGGTGGACATGACCAGCCGCTTCCGCACGATCGACGACATCATGGAGGTCACCACCAAGCCCATCATATTCGACGGCGACACCGGCGGGCTGGCCGAGCACTTCGTGTACACCGTGCGCAGCCTGGAGCGCATGGGCGTGTCGGCGATCATCATCGAGGACAAGAAGGGCCTGAAGAAGAACAGCCTCTTCGGCACCGAGGTGGAGCAGACCCAGGCCTCCATCGAGGAGATGAGCGCGAAGATCGCCGCCGGCAAGCGTGCGCAGCTCACGGACGACTTCATGATCATCGCCCGCATCGAGAGCCTGATCCTGGAAAAGGGCATGGAGGACGCGTTGGCGCGCGCGCGGGCGTTCGTTCAGGCCGGCGCGGACGGCATCATGATCCACAGCCGCAGGAAGGACCCGGCGGAGATCGTGGAATTCTGCGACCGGTTCCGGGCGGAGGATGAGGACACGCCCATCGTGGTGGTGCCGTCGAGCTTCAACACGATCACCGAGGAGGAGCTGGCCGGGCACGGCGTGAACATCGTGATCTACGCCAATCAGCTGACCCGCAGCGCGTTCCCGGCCATGCAGAGGACGGCGGAGGACATACTGAGGTACCACAGGGCGAAGGAAGTGGACGAGAGGCTCATGCCGATCAAGCAAATCATCACCCTGATCGACGAACTCTGAATATGATCGGACGGAGGGAACAGCATGAAGGTCGATCGTCTCGTTGAGATCATTGATTCCGATTTTTATACCGGCGTGCCGGATTCGCAGCTCAAGGCGCTGTGCAACCACCTGATGGACACCTTCGGCATCGACCCGGTGCACCACATCATCGCGGCCAACGAGGGCAACTGCGCGGCGCTGGCGGCGGGCTATCACCTGGCGACGGGCAAGGTGCCGGTGGTGTACATGCAGAACAGCGGCGAGGGCAACATCATCAACCCCGTGGCGAGCCTGCTGAACGACAAGGTCTACGCGATACCGGTGCTGTTCATCGTGGGCTGGCGCGGCGAGCCGGGCGTCCACGACGAACCCCAGCACATCTACCAGGGCGAGGTCACGGTGAAGCTGCTCAAGGACATGGGCATCGAGACCTTCGTGATCGGCCCCGAGACCACCGAGGAGGAGGTCGGGGCCGCGATGGCCCGCTTCCGCGAGGTCTTCGACGAGGGCCGGGACGCGGCGTTCGTGATTCGCAAGGGCGCGCTGACCGGCGCGCCGAAGGTGGAGTACAAGAACGGCAACGCCATGGCGCGCGAGGACATCATCCGCCACGTCGTGAAGGCCAGCGGGGAGGACCCCATCGTGTCCACCACGGGCAAGGCCAGCCGGGAGCTGTTCGAGATCCGGGCGGCCAACGGCCAGAGCCACAAGTACGACTTTCTGACGGTGGGCTCCATGGGCCACAGCAGCTCCATCGCGCTGGGCATCGCGCTGAACAAGCCGCAGCAGCGCATCTGGTGCGTGGACGGCGACGGCGCGGTGCTGATGCACATGGGCGCGATGGCCGTGATCGGCGCGAACCGGCCGAAGAACCTGATCCACGTGGTCATCAACAACGGCGCGCACGAGACGGTGGGCGGCATGCCCACGGTGGCCGGCGGCATCGACCTGGTGGGCGTCGCAAAGGCCTGCGGCTATCCCGACGCGGTGAGTGTGGACACCTTCGAGGCGCTGGATGGCGCGCTGGAGGCGGCGAAGGCCCGGGGCGAGCTGTCCCTGATCGAGGTCAAGTGCGCCATCGGCGCCCGGGACGACCTGGGCCGGCCCACCACCACGGCGCTGGAGAACAGGCAAAACTTCATGGAATACCTGAATACGCTGTAATTCCTGTGAATCGCAGGGGTTCAACCCATTGCTTTTTTCTATATTTCAGGGTATAATAAATCATCGGCAATGCCGCAATAACGTCAAAGCGGGAAGGCAAGCATGAAGATTTACGATACGATCATTGTCGGCGCGGGCGTCACCGGGTGCTGCGTCGCGCGGGAGCTGTCGCGGTACGAGCAGTCGGTATTGGTGCTCGACCGGGAGAGCGACGTGTGCGAGGGCACCAGCAAGGCCAACAGCGCCATCATCCACGCGGGCTTCGACGCCGTGCCCGGCACGATGAAGGCGAAGCTGAACGTGGAGGGCAACGCCATGATGGACGCGCTCTCCGAGCAGCTGGACATCCCCTTCAGGCGCAACGGGGCGCTGGTGGTGTGCTGGCGCGAGGAAGAGCTGCCCGCGCTCCGGGAGCTGATGGACCGTGGCGAGCGCAACGGCGTGCCCGGCATGAAGCTCATGACGGGCGACGAGGCGCGGGAAATGGAGCCCGGCCTGCAGGGCGACGTGTACGCCGCGGTGTACGCGCCGACCTCCGGCGTGGTGTGTCCGTTTGAGATGACCATCGCGTTCGCGGAGAACGCCTGCGCCAACGGGGCGCAGTTCAGCCTGTCCACCGAGGTGCAGGGCATCGAAAAGGGCGCGGACGGCCTGTTTCGCGTGCGGACCGGCCGGGGCGAATTCGCGGCCCGGTGCGTGGTGAACTGCGCCGGCGTGTACGCCGACAGGGTGCACGACATGGCCTGCGAGCACGATTTTTCGATCACGGCGCGCAAGGGCGAGTACATGCTGCTGGATCGAAACGCCGGCCAGACGGTGCAGCGGACCATCTTCCAGATCCCAAGCGCCATGGGCAAGGGCGTGCTGGTGACCCAGACCGTGCACGGCAACCTGCTGGTGGGGCCCACCGCCGCCGATATCGAAGACAAGGAGGACCTGGCCACCACCCGCCCGAAGCTGGAAGAGGTCAAGCGCGTGGCGGCGCTGTCCGTGAAGGACATACCGTTCAACCAGGTGATCACCTCCTTCGCCGGGCTGCGGGCGACGGGGGACACCGGCGACTTCATCATTCGGCAGGATGACGGGGTCAGCGGCTTCATCGACGTGGCCGGGATCGAATCGCCCGGGCTCAGCAGCGCGCCGGCCATCGCCCGCTATGTGGCGCGGCTGGTGGGCGAGGTGGTGCCGCTTTCGGAAAAGAAGGATTTCAACCCGATCCGCAAGGGCATACCGAAGCTCGCCCATATGGACGTGGAGCAGCGCAAAAAGCTGATCGAGGCGCGGCCCGACTACGGCCAGATCATCTGCCGCTGTGAGACGATCAGCGAGGGCGAGATCCTCGACAGCATCCGCCGGCCCCTGGGCGCGACGACGCTGGACGGCGTCAAGCGCCGCGTGCGTGCGGGCATGGGCCGCTGCCAGGCCGGGTTCTGCTCGCCGAGGGTCATCGAGATACTCGCCCGGGAACAGTCAATCGCGTATGGGGATGTGAAGAAAAATGGGTGATCGCGTCGCATTGGCCATCATCGGCGGAGGTCCCGCCGGCATGGCCGCCGCCATCGAGGCGAAGAAAAACGGCATAGACGACATCGTGATCCTCGAGCGCGATGTGCAGCTGGGCGGCATACTGAACCAGTGCATCCACAACGGCTTCGGCCTGCACACCTTCAAGGAGGAGCTCACTGGGCCGGAGTACGCCGGGCGCTTCATGGCGGAGGTCCAGCGGCTGGAAATTCCCGTTCAGACCGGCTGTATGGTGCTGTCCATCAGCCCCGAGCGGGAGATCACCATGGTCAGCCGGGCGCGGGGACTGCAGGTGCTGAAGGCGGACGCCATTGTGCTGGCGATGGGCTGCCGCGAGCGGCCCCGCGGGGCGCTGAACATACCCGGCACCCGCCCGCAGGGCATATTCACCGCCGGCACCGCCCAGAAGATGGTGAACTGCGAGGGCTACATGCCCGGCAGGGAAGTGGTCATACTGGGCTCGGGCGACATCGGGCTGATCATGGCCCGGCGCATGACGCTGGAGGGCGCCCATGTGAAGGTGGTGGCCGAGCTGATGCCCTACTCGGGCGGCCTGAAGCGCAACATCGTGCAGTGCCTGGACGACTACGGCATACCGCTGAAGCTGAGCCACACCGTGGTGGACATCCGCGGCAAGCGCAAGCTCGAGGGCGTGACCATCGCCCAGGTGGACGCCAGGGGCGTGCCGGTGCCGGGCACCGAGGAGGACTACGCCTGCGACACGCTGCTGCTGTCCTGCGGCCTGATTCCCGAGAACGAGCTGTCGCTGACGGCGGGCGTGAGCATCAACCGTGCCACCAACGGCCCGTTTGTGGACGACGCGCTGGAGACGGACGTGCCCGGCGTGTTCGCCTGCGGCAACGTGCTGCACGTGCACGACCTGGTGGACTTCGTCTCCGAGGAGGCGGGCCGGGCCGGCCGCAGCGCCGCGGCGTACATCCGCCGGCAGGGCAAAAAGGAGAACCCCGAGCGCATCATCCGCGTGCAGCCGGGCGACGGCGTGCGCTACACCGTGCCCAGCACCATCGACCTCAACAACATGGACGGCGAGGTGCACCTGCGCTTCCGCGTGCGGGATGTGTACAAGGGCCGCGAAATCCGCGTGCTGGCCGGCGGCGAGGCCATCGTTACCAGGAAGCGCAAGATCATGGTGCCCAGCGAGATGGAGGACGTGGTGCTCAAGCGCGACGCGCTGAAGGACTGCGACCTCACCGTGGAGATTGGAGGCGGCGTATGACCCGCAACATGACGTGTATCGGCTGCCCGATGGGCTGCGATCTGATCGTTGAGGTCGAAAACGGCGTGGCCGTGTCGGTGACCGGCAATTCCTGCGGCATCGGCAAGAAGTACGCCGAGACGGAGGTGGCCGCGCCCACGCGCATGGTCACGTCCACCGCGCCCTCCGACGGCGGCGGCCCCGTGCCCGTGCGCACCCGCGTCGCCGTGCCGAAGGACAAGATATTCGACGTGGTGGCCGACATCAAGGCCACCGTGGTGAAGCGCCCCGTGGCCATCGGCGACGTGGTGATCGAAGACGCCGCCGGCACCGGCGTGCCGGTGATCGCCACCAAGGCCGTGGAGTGAGGGAGGACGGAGACATCGCCCCTTTCGCGACGCGAAAGGGGCGATGTATGTGATTCACGGGCCGTCGCTCGCACCATACAGGAGGAAATGTCATGGAAAAACGCAAGGGACTGAGGATCAGCTTCAATTCCCCGGCCGTGCTGGTGTTCGCGCTGATCTGCGTGATCGCGCAGCTGCTGAATCAGGTCACCCACGGGGCCAGCAACCGCGCGCTGTTCAGCGTATACCGCTCGTCGCTGGCCAATCCGCTGACCTATGTGCGCTGCGTGACCCACGTGTTCGGGCACGCCGACTGGGGCCATCTGATGAACAATCTGATGCTGCTGCTGATCCTCGGGCCGATGCTGGAGGAGAAGTACGGCAGCGTCAACCTGGTGGTGGTGATGGCGGTCACCGCCGTAGTCACCGGCATTGTGAACATGCTGTTCTTCCCGGGCATCGCGCTGCTGGGGGCCAGCGGCATCGTGTTC
>JAFYBB010000311.1 GCA_017540445.1 Clostridia bacterium
AGGAGTGAGGAGTGAGGAGTGAGGAGTGAGGAGCGGCGGTGCAAATCCCTGACGGGATTTGTTCGATTCAATGGCGGAACGCCGGGCAATCCAAGCTTCCCCATGTCAATGGGGAAGTACCCGCGAAGCGGGGGATAGGGCGCCCGTACATTGCGAAACAATTGAACGATTGGTTGAAGTCCCCTATCGACCCTTCGGGCCACTTCCCCGTTGCGACGGGGCAGCAAGGCAATTGTGCTCCTCACTCCTCACTCCTAACTCCTCGCTCTCCACGCATGCGTTCAAACCTCATGGGGTTGATGGTCTCCCGTAGAAGCCCCCTATCGGCCCTTCGGGCCACTTCCCCGTTGCGACGGGGAAGCAAGGCAATTGTGCTCCTCACTCCTCACTCCTAACTCCTCACTCTCCACGCCCCACGCGTGTATGCAAACCACTGAAGCCCACAACCTGAAAGGGGTTGTTGCATTGTTGTGCAACAGCCCCTTCATGCCGTGATTTCATCAGAACTGCCGGATCAGCGCCGTCAGCTTGCCCAGCACGGTGACGCTGTCGGCGTAGATGGGCTGCATCGTGCGGTTCTCCGGCTGCAGGCGCACGCGGCCGTCCTCGTAGAAGATGCGCTTGAGCGTGGCCTCGTCGTCCGGGGTCATGGCCACCACGATATCGCCGTTCTCGGCGGTGTCCTGCTGGCGCAGTACCACGATGTCGCCGTCCAGTATGCCGATGTCGATCATGCTGTCGCCCTGCACCCGCAGGCAGAACAGCTCGTCCCGGCCCAGCATGCTCTGGGGCAGGGCCAGGTAGTCCTCGATGTTCTCCACGGCCAGTATCGGCTGGCCCGCGGTGACCCGGCCCACCAGCGGCACGGTGCGCCCCCGGGCGAGGGAGCCGTCCAGCACCTCCAGCGCCCTGGGCTTGGTGGGGTCGCGCCGGATCAGCCCCTGGGCCTCCAGGTGGTTCAGGTGGGCGTGGACCGTGGAAGTGGAGCGCAGGCCCACCGCCGCGCAGATCTCGCGCACCGACGGCGGATAGCCCTTGTCCTCGATTTCAGCCTTGATGAAATCGAGGATTTTTTGTTGGTTTTCCTGGGAAGCGCGCATGGCACCGACCTCCAATCCTCTTGCTGTACACAGTATAGCACACATTCGCCCAAAATGCAAACATATGTTCTATTAAATCTTTGGCGGGCAGACTGTGGCGCCGATTATGACAAAAATCGAAAAATATATGAAATAAGTGTCAAAAAGTGGCGGAAAGAGTATTGATATGGTATAATGTGTCATACCCAATGGTGAAAGAGGGAGGTGAAACCGATGCCGGGCGCTGAATTCTCCGGAAACTACACGCATAATATTGATCCCAAGGGCAGGGCGACCATCCCCGCCGCGTACCGAGAGGCGCTGGGCTACGGCTTCACCATCGGCCTGAACAACGAATTCAACGCCATCGCGCTGTATCCGATCGAGAAGTGGCAGGACATGAGCGCGCGGCTGGACCGCATCCCGGACAGCGACGCCCGGGGCATGGCCTACGTTCGCCTGATCAAGGCCTTCTCGTTCACCAACCAGAGCCTGGACGGCCAGGGCCGCGTGCTGCTGCCCGCGGTGCTGCGCCAGAAGGCGGGCATGGACAAGGCCATCCGCTTCGCCGGCATGGGCCGCTGGCTTGAAATCTGGGACGAGGACCGCTTCGCAGCGGCCTGCGCTCAGAGCGAGAGCGACATCGGCGCGCTGCTGGACTACGTCAACGACCGCTATTTCAGCCCCCAGAGCTGAGTTCTACCCCCTTGGGCGGAGGAATAGATATGAACAGGATGCGAACCTCGCGCCGTATACGCGAAAGAAGGCTGAGCCGGGCGCTGATGATCGCCTTCGCGGTGGTGCTGGCCCTGGGCGTGTGCTCGCAGATCGCCATGATGGCGCGGCTCTCCGGGCAGAACAAGCGGGTGGTGGAAACCCAGAAGGAGATCCGCGCGCTGAGCGCCAGCGCCGACAACCTGAACCTGAGCCTCAATCAGTACCACAACCTGGAGCGGATCGCGCTCAGAGCGCGGCAGCTGGGCATGGAACAGCCCGACGAGACACAGCTGCGGGTGGTGAATCTGCCCACATTGATCGACAGTACGTCCACGCAGAGCGCCGACAACTCCGGCGCTGAGGAAATCAGAGATTAAAATTTCCTGGGCGGGGAGGGATGTGCTTGGTTCTGACAGGGCCGGTCATCCGTCGCCGCCTTGCGCTATGCATGGCCGTATTTTTTCTGCTCTTTTCCGCGCTGGGCGGCCGGCTGTTCTACCTGCAGGTGGTCATCGGCGAAGCGCTGCAGCGCAGGGCCCAGGCTCAGTGGACCAGCGAGAGCGCCGTTCGCCCCACCCGGGGCATGATCCGCGACCGCAACGGCGCGGTGCTGGCCCAGAGCGCCACCGCCTACACCGCCTCCGTCAGCCCCCGGCAGGTGTCGGACCCGGAGCGGTTCGCCGCGCTGCTCTCGCCGGTGCTGGACATGGAGGCGAAGGTCATTCGGGACAAGGCCTCCGATACCTCCAAGGGCGGCGTGACGCTGAAGCGGCAGCTGCCCCGGGAGACGGCGCAGCAGCTCAAGCGCATGAAGGCCGAGCACGCCGTGGCGGGCTCGGACGCGCTGAACGGCCTGTACCTGGAGGAGGAGAGCAAGCGCTATTATCCGATGGGCGCCTTCGCCAGCCAGCTGATCGGCCTGACCACCATAGACGGCGTGGGCCAGGCGGGCCTGGAGCAGGCGCTTGACCGCTATCTCTCCGGCAAGGCCGGGCGGGTGCTGTCCCAGATCGACGGCAAGGGCCGGGCCCTGGGCTACGGCCAGAGCGAGTACATCGCCGCGGTGAACGGCGGCTCGGTGACGCTGACCATAGACGCCTCGATCCAGAGCTTTGCCGAACAGGCGGCCCGGGAGGCGCTGGAGGTCAACCGGGCCAGGGCCGTGCGGGTGCTGGCGATGGACCCGCAGACCGGCGAGATACTGGCCATGGTCAACAAGCCGGACTTCGACCTGAACGACCCGCCCCGGGGCGACGTTTCCGAGCTGACGGCGCGGCTGCGCAACCGGGCGATCACCGACGCCTACGAGCCCGGGTCCACCTTCAAGATCATCACCGCCGCCTCGGCGCTGGACGCGGGGCTGGTGTCGGTGAACGAGGGCTTCTACTGCTCCGGCTCCGTGGTGGTGGACGGCGGCAGGATACGCTGCTGGGGCCGCCCCCACGGCGCGGAAACCTTCGCCCAGGCCCTGCAGAACTCCTGCAACCCCGTGTTCGTGGAGATGGGCCTGCGCCTGGGCGCGGAGCGCTTCTACCGCTATCTGGACGCCTTCGGCATCGGGCGCAAGACCGGGGTGGACATCCCCGGCGAATCGGGCGGCATCGTGATCTCAAAGCGCGCGGTCAAGCGGGTGGACCTCGCCCGCATCGGCTTCGGCCAGTCCGTGGCGGTGACGCCGCTGCAGCTGCTGACGGCGGTGTGCGCCGCGATCAACGGCGGCAGGCTGCTTCGGCCCTACGTGGTCAAGCGCATCGACGACGCCCAGGGCAACGCCCTGCAGCTGGGCCAGGCGCAGGTCGTCGGCCGGCCGGTCTCGGAGAAGACCTCCGCCACGATGTGCGCGCTGCTGGAGGACGTGGTGACCCAGGGCGGCGGCAAGAACGCCTACATCGCCGGCTACCATGTGGGCGGCAAGACCGGCACGGCCCAGGTCTACGTGGACGGCGTGGTGTCCAGGGAGAAGCACATCGGCTCCTTCGTGGGCTTTGCCCCGGCGGGGGACCCGCGCATCGCGGTGATCCTGATCGTGGACGAGGCGGACGTGCCGGTGGACTTCGGCTCGGTCACCGCCGCGCCCTACGCCCGGCAGATACTGGAGCGGTCGCTGATCTACATGGGCGTCGCCCCGGACACCGACGCGCCGCCGGCAAAGCCGGTGACGGTGCCGGATGTGACCGGCCTGGACGTGGACGCCGCCCGGCGGGCGCTCTCGGAGGCGGGGCTGGACAGCGTGCTGGACGGGACGGGCGGCCTGGTGACGGGCCAGCTGCCCGCGCCGGGGGCCGGCATGAACGAAGGCGCGCTGGTGATGCTGTACGTCGAGGACGGCGTCGCGCCGAACGACGCGCCGGTGGCGGTGCCGGACGTGACCGGCCTGCCGGTCACCCAGGCGAACCGGCTGCTGCGCGCCTACGGGCTGGAGCTGAAGGTCGAGGGCAGCGGGCTGGCGGTCAGCCAGTCGCCCGAGGCCGGTGAATGTGTCAATCCCACGTCGGTGGTCCGGGTGCGCTTTGAGCCCCCGTGATGCCGCCGGTCGATCAAGCGATATTCTGGGAGGCATCCAGATGAAATTGAATGCTTTGCTCGGGAGAATTCCCGGAGAAGTCCGAACGTTCGGGAACACGGACCTGGAGATCGCGTCGCTGTGCGTGGATTCCAGGAAGGCGACGCCCGGCGCGCTGTTCTTCTGCACGCCCGGCCTGCAGGTGGACGCCCATGACTTCGCGCCCCAGGCCGTGGAGAAGGGCGCGGTGGCGCTGGTGGTGCAGCGCAGGCTGCCGCTGGAGGTGCCCCAGGTGCTGGTGGAGGACGTGCGCGTGGCGGCGTCCTACATCGCCGCCGCATACTTCGGCAACCCCGCGGAAAAGCTGATGATGCTGGGCATCACCGGCACCAAGGGCAAGACCACCACCAGCTTCCTGGTCAAGGCGATCATGGAGGCCTCCGGCGTCAGGACCGGCCTGATCGGCACCGTGTGCTCGATGATCGGCGAGGAGACGGTGCCCAACCGCCTGACCACGCCGGACCCCATCGAGACCCAGACGCTCCTGCGCCGGATGGTGGACGCGGGCGTGCAGTGCGTGGTGATGGAGGTCTCCGCCCACGCGCTGGACATGCACCGTCTGGCGGGCATGAAGTTCAAGGTGGGCGCCTTCTCCAACTTCTCCCAGGACCACCTGGACTACTTCGCCGACATGGACGCCTACTTCGCGGCCAAGATGCGGCTGATGGCGCCGGGCGTGTGCGAGAACCTGGTCTACAATGTGGATGACGAGCGCGTGAGCGCCGGCATCCGGGCGCTGGGCCGCACGGCCATGCGCATCGGCATCCGGGAGAGCAGCGACGTGTACGCCAACGACATCGAGATCGGCGAGCGGGGCTGCAGCTTCCTGATGACCTGGCACAAGCGCTTCCGCACCACGATCTCGCTGCACCTGGCCGGCATATTCAACGTCTACAACGCCCTGATGGCGGCGGGCATCTGCATCTGCGCCGGGGCGGGGCCCGAGAGCATCCGCCAGGGCCTGGAGAGCGTGTACGCGGTGCCGGGCCGCATCGAGCTGCTGGACACCGGCACGGCCTACCGGGTGATACTGGACTACGCCCATTCCCCGGACAGCCTGGAGAACGTGTTGAAGGCCGTGCGCGAGACGGCCAAGGGCCGCATGATCGCGCTGTTCGGCTGCGGCGGCGACCGGGACAAGGCCAAGCGCCCGGTGATGGGCGAGATCGCCGGGGAGCTGGCGGACTACTGCATACTCACCAGCGACAACCCGCGCAACGAGGACCCGATGGCCATACTGGACGCCATCGAGGCGGGCATCAAGCCCACCGGCTGCGCCTACACGGTGATCGAGAACCGCCGCGAGGCCATCCGCTACGCGCTGAACTTCGCCAGCGCGGGGGACGTGGTGGTGCTGGCCGGCAAGGGCCACGAGACCTACCAGGAGATCAGGGGCGTGAAGCACCCCTTCGATGAAAAGGTGGTCGTGCGCGAACTGCTGGAGGAAATGACGGAATAGCTTGCGAATCGAGGGATAACAGAAGATGCAGAGAATCATCTGGACCGTGGTGGCCGCGTTCGCGATGGCGATCGTGCTGGGCCCGATCGTCATCCCCTGGCTGAAGAAGATGAAGTTCGGCAAGGAGATCTACGCGCTCGGCCCCCAGACCCACAAAAAGAAGCAGGGCACGCCCCAGATGGGCGGCGTGATATTCGCCGTGCCGGCGCTGATCGCCGCGCTGGCGTTTTCCTATGGGGACGCCCGGTGGGACTTTATGCTGATCGTCGCGGTCAGCGCGCTGGGCTTCGGCCTGATCGGCTTCATCGACGACTTTCTGAAGATTCGGCGGCACAGCTCCGAGGGCCTGACGCCCAAGCAGAAGCTGGCGCCGCAGATCGTGCTGTCAGTGGGCCTGGCCGTGTGGGGCTACCTGAACCCGAAGATCGGGCCGGCGCTGACGGTGCCCTTCTTTGGCGGCGAGTGGTATCTGGGCTGGTTCTACATCCCGGTGATGGTGTTCGTGCTGGTGGGCACGGTGAATTCGGCCAATTTGCTGGACGGCCTGGACGGCCTGCTGGGCGGCTGCGGCCTGCTGGACTTCGCGGCCATGACGCTGATCTGCCTGGCCATGGCGGCCGCCGACCCCGCCCAGGCGGACAACCTGCTGAACGTGGCCATATTCGCCGGCGCCATGGTGGGCGCGCTGCTGGGCTTTTTGCGCTACAACGCCCACCCGGCCCGGGTGTTCATGGGCGACGTGGGGTCGTTCTTCATCGGCGGCGCGCTGGTGGGCATGACGCTGGTGACCCGGCTGTCGCTGCTGCTGCCGGTGATCGCGCTGGCCATGATGGTGTCCAGCCTGTCCGACCTGATCCAGTTCGCCTACTTCCGGGCCACCCACGGCAAGCGCTTTTTCAAGATGGCGCCGCTGCACCACCACTTTGAGCTCAGCGGCATGGCCGAGACCAGCATCGTCACGATGTACTACATCGCCACCGCGATACTGTGCCTGCTGGCGCTGCTGGGGTTTGTAGCATGATATCCGGGCGGGGAATGAGAAATGGGAGACAATGGACCGCTTTTACGAGGGGTATCCATGCCATTTCTCATTCCCTGTTTATGGTAAGGAGGTCTGCGTAATGATGAAGGACAAGAAGGTGCTCGTGTTCGGCATGGCGCGCAGCGGCATCGCGGCGGCGAAGCTGCTGCTGCTGCGCGGGGCGCGGGTCTGGGTCTGCGACGCGAAGGCCGAGGCCGACTTCGACGGCGCGCTGGACGACCTGAAGGCCGCCGGCGCGACGCTGTGCCTGGGCGAGCAGCACCCGGAGAATCTGCTGGAGGGCATGGACGCCATGGTCATCAGCCCCGGCATACCGGTGGAGCATCCCGCCGTGGTCCGGGCGAAGGCGCTGGGCGTCGAGGTCATGGGCGAGGTGGAGTACGCCTACCGGGAGGCCACGGGCCTGCTGCTGGCGATCACCGGCACCAACGGCAAGACGACGACCACCACGCTGCTGGGCGAGATCTTCAAGAACGCGGGACGGCGCACCTTCGTGGTGGGCAACATCGGCACGCCCTATTCCGGCGCGGTGCCCCAGATGAAGCCCGGGGACGTGACCGTGTGCGAGATCTCCTCGTTCATGATGGAGACCTCGTCCCAGTTCCACCCGTCCGTCTGCGCGGTGCTGAACATCTCCGAGGATCACCTGAACCGCCACGGCACGATGGAGAAGTACGTGGCCCTGAAGGAGCGCATCTTTGAAAACTGCGCCGGGGACGACTGCGTGGTGCTGAACTGGGACGACCCCGTCACCCGGGGCATGGCCGAGCGGGTCAAATGCCGCGTGGCCTGGTTCTCCTCCCGGAACCCGGTGCCCTTCGGCGCGTTCGTGCAGAACGGCACCCTGGTCTACGGCACGCCGGAGGACAACAAGCCGGTCTGCGCGCCGGAGGAGATCTACATACCCGGCGAGCACAACCTGAAAAACGCGCTGGCCGCCACGGCCATGGCCATGGCCGCGGGCATCCCCGCGCCGGTGATCCGCCACACGCTGCGTTCTTTCAAGGGCGTGGAGCACCGCATCGAGTTCGTGCGGGAGATCGACGGCGTGCGCTTCATCAACGATTCCAAGGGCACCAACGTGGATTCCACGATCCAGGCCGTGCGGGCCATGAACCGGCCCACGGTGCTGATCCTGGGCGGCTATGACAAGCACACCGACTTCACGCCGCTGTGCGAGGAGATATTGAAGTGCCCGATATCGCGGATCGTGCTGATCGGCGAGACGGCGAACCAGATCGAAAAGACGCTGGAGAAGGTGGGTTACCACGCCTGGACCCACGCGGGCTACGAGTTCAAGCGCGCGGTGGAGATGGCCTTTGAGCAGGCCAACCCGGGCGGCAACGTGCTGCTCTCGCCCAGCTGCGCCTCCTTCGACATGTTCAAGGACTACGAGGAGCGGGGCCGCATATTCAAGGACATCGTGAACGGCATGGAGGGCGCGCGGGCTTGATGCTGCGGCCCGTCCGCGGGGCCAATGAGGCGCTGCCCGGCGCGGCGCCGAGAAGTACGAACCATATCCGGCTGCGGAACGTGGACAGGGGATTGGCCGTGACCTTCGCGCTGCTGATGGCGGTGGGGCTGATGACGCTGTACGCCGCCAGCTACTACAACGCCCAGGACAACGGCGGCGCGCTGTCGGAGGTCACGGCCCAGCTGCTGGGCATCGGCGTCGGCGCGGCGGCGATGGCCGTCGTGCTGCGCATGGACTACCGAACGCTGGCCAGGCCCGCGCTGTGCGGGGGCCTGCTGGCGGTGAGCGTCGCCATGCTTGCGCTGGTGGCTGTGCCCGGCATCGGCAAGATGCTGAACGGCTCCCGGCGCTGGCTGCGGCTGGGGCCGGTCAGCTTTCAGCCCTCGGAGCTGGCGAAGTACGCCATCATACTCTACCTGGCGCGCGCGCTCAGCCAGAAGAACCGGGACGTCACCCGGCTCTTTACCGGCCTCGTGCCGCTGTTCATACTGCCGGGGCTGGTGTTCATGCTGATACTGCTTCAGCCGAACCTGTCCACCGCCGGCAGCATACTGATCGTGACCGCCGTGATGGCGATGCTCGCCGGCGCGCGCTGGGGCCACCTGGGCCTGATCGGCGCGGCGGGCACGGCGCTGGGCGCGTTCTACGCGCTGTCCGAGGACTACCGCCGCGCGCGGCTGATGTCCTTTCGCCACCCCTTCGACTTCATGACCAACGAGGGCTACCAGCTCTCCCAGTCGCTGCTGGCCTTCGGCTCCGGCGGCCTGTTCGGCATGGGGCCGGGCATGGGCCGCCAGAAGTTTGCCTTCCTGCCCTATCCGGAGTCCGACTTCATATTCGCCGTGGTGGGGGAGGACGTGGGCTGGGTGGGCTGCATGGCGGTGCTGGCGCTGTTCGGGGCGTTCCTGTTCTTCGGCCTTCGGGTGGCCATGCGCTGCGAGGACCGGTTCGGCAGCCTGCTGGCCGGGGGCATCACCTGCATGATCGGCGTGCAGTGCGTGCTGAACGTGGCCGTGGTCATCGGCATGATGCCCACCACCGGCCTGCCGCTGCCCTTCTTCAGCGCGGGCGGCACGTCCATATCGATACTGATGGCCGCCGTGGCGGTGCTGATGAACATATCGGCCTCGGATCAGTGAGGGGGCAAGGCCCGATCCGAAACGGAGGAAGCTATGCGCAACAGACGGAAGAGACAGCCCATGGGCCCGTGGATCGCGGCGATCGCGGTGCTGATCGCGGCGCTGTGGATACTGCTGGCGAACGTGGTGTTCGTGGTGCGCAACGTGCGCGTCGTGGGCGCGGGCGACCTTTCGGACGCCGAGGTGGTGCACCTGTCCGGCATCCGCCTGGGCGCGCGCGTGAACGCCGTCGACGAGGAGCGGGTGCACCTGGACGTGGAGAGCAGCGGCCAGCTGGCCTTCGTCAGCCTGGAAAAACAACTGCCGAGCACGCTGGTGCTCACCGTGCGGCCCCGCACGCTGGACGCGCTGATCCTGCAGGCGGGCAAGATACTGGTGCTGGATTCGGACGCCTACGTGGTGCGCGTGACGGACCAGCTGCCGGAGGGAGACGCGATCTACGTGACCGGCATCAAAGCCGCCCACTACACGCTGGGCCGGCAGCTGGACACGGGGGACGGGCGCTGCGCCGCCATGAAGGCGGTGGTGGAGGCGCTGAAAGGCCAGGACGCGACGCGCTACGTGGCCGAGCTCAGCGTGGCCAATACCGAGGATATGCGCATCATCACCCGCACGGGCATGACGGTGACGCTGGGCAACGCCCGGAACATGGACGCCAAGATCGCCTGGATGGCCGGGGCGCTTTCCGATCTGGAGGCCCGGGGCGAGACCGCGGGGCTGCTGGACGTCTCCAGCGGCACCAAGGCCGACTACCGGCCCCCGGAGCGGGAAGCGACCGACGCCGAAGCGGCCGCGGCGGGGGAGGAAGCCGCCGAAGTGACCGCCGAGACCGCGCCCGCGAGCTGATCCCGGTATCGTGACAAACCCGTGCCGCAAATTTGAAACTATTTTGAAAACTGCCGAAAAACGGGAAAATGGGGCCTTTCGTGTTTGCATATCTAAACAAATCCATGTATAATACGGGTATGTTGGAGTATGTATAGCAGTGAAACACAGGAATAGGGTGGGTCAACAACGGTTATGAAGACGCAAATCGCGGCCATAGAATTCGGAACCTCCAAGATCGTCACGGTGATCGCGCAGAGCGGCGGCATGGACCGCCTGGACATCATCGGCTCGGGCACGGTGCCCTATGACGGCTATTCCGACGGCGACTGGAATACGCCGGGCCAGATGATCCAGCGCGTGCGCGATTCCATCGCCGCGGCGGAGCTGGAGGCCAATTCCAAGATCAAGGAGATCTACGTGGGCGTGCCGGGGGAATACATCCATGTGCGCGCCTGCGAATCCGAGGTGGAGCTGCCGGACGGCATGGTGGACGAGGCGGCGATCAACGCCGTGCAGGACGCCGCCGCCGACAAGCTGCGCATCGTCGATGAAGGCGGCCTGGTGATGCACCGCACGCCCTCGTGGTTCATCGTGGACGACGGGAAGAAGACCATGACGCCGGGGGGCCGCGGCTCCAGGCTGCGGGCGATGACCACGTTCATCGTCGCCGATCCCCAGTTCATCGAGGACGTCTCCGAGATGATCGGCCGCCAGAACATCACGATACTGGGCTTCCTCTCCTGTACGCTGGGCGAGAGCCTGCTGGTGCTGTCGCTGGACGACCGCGACCGCGCCGCGGTGCTGATCGACGTGGGCTACCTGAACACCGAGCTGAGCGTGGTGGAGGGCGACGCCATCGTCTACCACGCGGTGCTGCCCCGGGGCGGCGGACACATCACCGCCGACCTGGCCACCAAGCTGCGCATACCGATGCGCGCCGCGGAGCAGATTAAGCGCAACTACGTTTTCAACCCGGACGAGTTCGACCAGAACTCCTTCTCCGAGGTGTTCGACGACGCCGGACGGCGCATGACCTTCCCGCGGGATCAGGTCAGCAAGATCGTGGAGGAGAGCTTCGGCGAGCTGGCGGACATGATCGACATGACCGTGCGCAACGACGCGGAGCCCTTCCTGAGCAAGCGCTCGCAGGTGTTCCTCACCGGCGGCGGCATCGCGCTGATGCGCGGTGCGCGGGAGGCCCTGGCGGCGCGGCTGGACCGGCCCATCAAGGTTTCCGCCGCAAAGTCGTCCAAGCTGAACAGCCCTGTGTTCTCGGCGTCGCTGGGTTTGGCGGACCTCGTGTTCGACTCGATAGAGCGCCAGGACGGCCAGGATGAACGCCTGAGCAGCCGCCTGAAGAATCTCTTCGGCGGGCGCGGTTGATCATAGATACACTACGACCACATTACACTGACGAGGGGGATGCCTTGTGTTGGAATTTGAAATGGAAGATAAGACCGTCAATAGCGAGGAAGAGACCAATTTCGCCGCGATCAAGGTCATCGGCGTGGGCGGCGCCGGAACGAACGCCGTCAACCGCATGGTGGATTCCGGCCTGCGCGGCGTGGATTTCATCGCCGTGAACACCGACAAGCAGGCCCTGGCGCTGTCCAAGGCGCCCATACAGATCCAGATCGGCGAGAAGCTGACCAAGGGCCTGGGCGCGGGCGCGAACCCGGAGATCGGCCAGAAGGCCGCCGAGGAGAGCCGCGACGAGATCGCCAACACCATCAAGGGCTCCGACCTGGTCTTTGTCACCTGCGGCATGGGCGGCGGCACCGGCACCGGCGCTGCGCCGATCATCGCCGAGACCGCCCGTGAGATGGGCATACTGACCATCGGCGTGGTCTCCAAGCCCTTCCTGTTCGAGGGACGCCAGCGCATGAAGAACGCCGAGGCCGGCATCGAAAAGCTGAAGGCGAACGTGGACACCCTGGTGGTGGTCCCCAACGACCGCCTGCTGTCCGTGGTCACCAAGGGCACCACGATGACCGACGCCTTCA
>JAFYBB010000312.1 GCA_017540445.1 Clostridia bacterium
AGTAAGTATACGCCCGTATTCGACCGGGTTCAACGGTGGTGAGGTAAATTCTGATTTGGCGGGATTTCGTGGTCTCCAAAAGCCTTCCCCTTTGGGGAAGGTGCCGAGCGCAGCGAGGCGGAAGAGGTCTCCGACGCTGAGACCCAGGCTGACGACGCTGAGACCCAGGCTGACGACGCTGACACCGAGGCGACGGAGCCCGCCGACGACGAGCAGCCCGCTGACGACGAGCAGCCTGCTGACGAGCAGTCCGCCGAGGACGAGCCCGCCGACGAACCTGCCGACGAAGCGCCCACCGCCGACGCGGCGGAGGTCATATCCGAGTACGCGGCGCAGATCGACCTGTCCGGCGAGCAGAGCTGGCCGCTGTCCCTGCGTGCGCTGATGGCCCGGGCCGAATTGGTCGAGGCCGAGGCCGACGCGGCTGACGCCGATGCCCAGGCGGGCATGGAGGCCGCCACATCCGAATCGGCGGACGCCGAATCGGACGCGGCGACCGATGCCCAAGAGCCCGCCGAGCCCACCGAGGCCGCCGACGAGTCCGACACGCCCGCCGAGGCGGAGGAGCTGCCCGCGGCGCAGTGGCGCGTGAGCTATGACGACGCGCTGCTGAGCGTGGAGGCGGCGGAGGACGACTACCTGGTCGCGCCGCTGGCCGGCTTTGAGAGCACGCAGATCATCATTGAGAACGGCAGCCGCTACACGCTGACGCTGACCGGCTATACCGCCGCCGACGCGCCCGCCGAGGACGCGCCCGCCGAGGCGCCCGCCGACATTCCGATGCCGGCGCAGCGCTTCGAGGCCAGCACCGGCGACGTGAAGGTGATCGTCGAGGCGCCGGAAGGCGCGTTCCCCGAGAACACCACGATGACCGTGGTGGACGTGGACAACGACGAGACGCTGAAGGGCATCGAGGAGACCGTAGCGGAGGACTTCGTGGAGGTCACCCGCGTCCACGCCGTGGACATCACGTTCTACAACGCCGACGGCGAAGAGATCGAGCCGCTGGTGCCGATCAGCGTGGTCATGACCGTCGAGCAGATCCAGAAGGAAGAGGAAGCCGTGGTCGTCCACGTGGACGGCGAGGGCGAAGCCTCCATCGTCGAAGAGGCCGAGGCCACCGATAAGATCTGGCGCAGCGAGACCGAGGTCGCCATGGAAATGCCCGCCGGCGAGAGCGCGGAGGCCCAGGCCGACGCTGCCGAAGCCCAGGAGGGCACGGAAGTCACCGCATCCGAATCGGCTGACGCCGAATCGAATGAGGCGACCGGTGAGGAGACGACCCCTGCCGACACCACTGAGCCTTCCCCTTCAAGGGGTTCGAGCGCCCGGGAATCTGTCCAGTGGACAGATTCCAGCGAGAACGGGTCGGCAGACCCCTGGGACGGTGCCGAGCGTAGCGAGGCGGATGAGGTCGTTCCCCAGGACGGCGCGCAGAGCGAGAACGAAACGGTAGAGGAGACGACCTCATCAGTCTCGGCTGACGCCGAGCCAGAGGGGGCTTACCAGCCCGACCTCGCTGAAAACTCTCCACTGGAGAGTTTTCCGGGCGCTGCGGTCTCCCCTGAAGGGGAAGCCTCTGAGGAGACGACCCCTGCCGACGCCGTCACCGAGCCCGCCGAGCCCGCCGACGCCGCCGCCGAGCCCGCCCCCGCCATCGAATACGGCAGCGAGGACGACGCGCAGGCCGCCGAGCCCGCCGCCGCCGAGGACGCGCTGACGGTGGAGACGGAGGCGGTCGCGGCGGCGGAGCAGACGTCGGTCGGCTTTGAGGCCGACAGCTTCTCGGTGTACGCCATCGTCGTGACCCAGACCATCGAAACCAAGTACATCGACGCCGAGGGTGAAACCTGGAATATCAGCGTGGGCTTCACGAAGGAAGCCAATATCCCGGCGGGAGCAAAGCTAGACGTGAGCGAGGTTGAGAGCGAGGGCTATCTCCCCGAGGCCGAGGCGGCCTTGGAAGGTGGCAAGCGCGTCACCATGGCCCGGTTCTTCGATATTTCCATTCTGGATGGGGATGGGAGAGAGGTTCAGCCCGAGGTGCCGGTGACGGTGAATATCAGTCTGGACAATACAGCGGTGGAGAGCATAGAGGCAGCTGACCACGTGATCGACAACAGCGATCCCGTGGCTGTTGCCATGCACTTCGAGGAGAGCGACGAATCCGTCAGCGTGGATGTGAAGGAGACCACCGAGACCGAGGAAGCCGTCATGTTCGATGCCGAAAGCTTCTCCGTGTGGGGCGTCGTCTACACGGTCGACTTCTACTTTGGAGATTATGAGTATCACCTGCCGGGCGAGGGCTATATTGCCCTGTCTGACCTGTTTGGGAAGCTGGAGATCGAGGCGGACGCCGCGGAAGCGAAAGACGTTGTCTTCAGCAACCCGGAGCTGGTGGCAGTGGTGAAGGTCGAAGAGGATACCGCGCTGTCGCAGATCAAGGCGGAGCTGGGCGTGACAGAAGAAATCGATATTGACCTGGAGACAGACGAGCAGCAAACCGAGGAGACGGAGGAGGACATCGTTATCCCCGCGGGCACCTGGCTGTTGATCAGCCTCGCGCCCTTCGATACCGAGGAAAAGCTGACCGTCACCATGGAGGATGGGACGGTTTATGAGATTCGGGTGGAGGACGACGCGACGGATTACACGGTGCTGGTCAATGATACGAATGGAGGATATATTAATCCTACGGGTTCTGTTAATGCCTTTATAGAGTATTCGTCGGGTGGCTATCAGTTTGTCCAGAATGTTCTGAAGGATTCACAAGGCAATGTTCAGTATTTCCAACATGTAAGTGGAAAAAAGGCAGGCAGTCTGTTAGCGGTTGCGAAGTCAGGCTATGATTTTGTGTTCTGGCTGGTCGTTCAGTCCGACGGTACCATGCTCACTATTAAGGGGGCTACGTTGGGCACGGAGAAAATGACATATACCAATGCCCTTTATATTCCCTGCTTTGCTCCGACCGGTGCCAAGCTGATCATAAGGGGTCTGCCCCAGCCTACTTCCGCATGGCATTACACGCCCCGTAATGTGGTCCGTTATGTATATTTTACCTATCAGCGTGATGACGTGCCGAGGTATAATTACTCCACAGATAACGGTGGAACCATAGAATGGCAAACTTCCTTTGATGATGCCGAGAACAGGGAAAAGTATAATTTCCTGGGTTGGTATAACCAGAATAGATATATTTCCAAAGGCTATGATATCATTGACAATGGCGTTATCAAGCATAATTTCAAGCTGTCAGACGTAACAGAACATACCATTCTCATACCAAAATACGAGCTAAAGCAGGAGTATCGCAATTACTACGACGTCTGGTTTGACGGCACCAATGGCGTTTACGGCGGTGAAGCGCCCAACAATACCTTCTACAGCCGCATCGAAAGCACGGGCAACGTGCAGGGCAGCACCTCGGTGCTCCAGCAGGTGTACAAGAGCAACGGCAACAGCGGCAGCGCCACGGTTACCCTTCCCACAACTGCGCTTGCCCCTCAAAGCCAGGGGGACAACCATTTCGAGCTCCAGGGCTGGTATGATATCTATAACAAAACGTGGTATGCCAAGGGCGCTACGGTTACGATCACGACAGACAGCGTATTCTATGCCGACTGGATGCCGACGAACTATAACGCATCGTCCGCAAGCTCTGTTTCCAGCCTGAACACCAACAGCTTCATAACGACCAGGATGTTTGACTACAACAACCTGTTCAATATGGACTGCATAGAGCTGGATTCAGATAAAACCTATGTCAACATGTTCGTCAACAGTGAAAGATGGAAGATGAAGGGGACTGCGGGCGATTTCGTCTTCATTACGAAGCAGGCCGGCCTGGGAAAGAGTGTGATGCCGGATGGCAGAACCTCGAACAATACGAACAATGAGACGACCACCAACGGCACCTATTATTCGGGCCAGGTTTCCCCGGGATTGCTGAGCGAGAGCCTCAAATCTCGGCTGTTCGGAACGTCCGACGGGCTGGGCAAGCGCTACCTGGGCATGGCAAACTACCTGTATCAGTACGACAACAGTACCGGCTATTACTACTACGACAGTGACAAAAATGCCGCCTCGTATGATAAAGGCGGGCAGCGGTTCTACGTCTATAGCTATACAAACGCTACCGACAAATCGAATGGCTTTGATGGAGATTTCCTGCCCTACAACTACGGTGATTCAACGTTTACTGAAGCGTATGGCGCGCCCAACTACTGGTTCGGCATGTCCTCCCAGATCGACTTCTTCCTGCCGAATGAGGCAGGCTATACCGATAATCAGGGCGTGACGGGCAACCGCTCGATCAAGGGCGACGAAATGGTCTACAAGTTCGCCGGCGACGACGACGTTTGGGTGTTCGTGGACGGGCAGCTGGTGCTGGACATGGGCGGTGTCCATGGCAAGGTCTATGGCGAGATCAATTTCTCCCAGGGCACATGGACCGTGGTTTCCAATGGCGCGAACAAGGTCAACGACACGAAGGGCATCATGAGCTATGTGGAAGGAACCGGTTCAAAGCAGACAGGTACGCTCAACCTCGCCGAAGGCGATCACAAGCTGACGCTCTACTACCTGGAGCGCGGCTCGTCCCAGTCCAACTGCGCGATCTACTTCAACCTGGCGCCCCGGTATACGCTGCAGTTCCACAAGGTGGACAACGAGAATCAAAACATCGGGCTCAAGGACGCGAAGTTCGGCGTCTACATGGACCAGGACTGCACGGTCCCGGCGGATCTGTGGGGCACCTATACCAATATACATACCAACGAGTTTACCACCGGCAATGACGGCTATGTGCATTGTACAGGGCTATACGCGGGCCGGACGTACTACATCAAGGAGCTGTCGCCGCCGCCGACCCCGTCGGGCATGGAAGGCGAGTACCCGGACATGTCCCAGGAGGTCATCACCCTGGCCCTGGCCGCGAACGGCACGCCCACTGTGACCGCCACGGAAGGCTGGAGCAACATTTTGCCGGAAGTGACGGTCTCCGAGGACGGCACCTTCATGCTCTATTTGAAGGTGAAGAATCCGCGGAAGACCACGACGGAGATCACGGCGCAGAAGACCTGGTCGCTGGTGGACGGCAAGGCGTTCAAGCGGCTGGACGAGAACAGCCTCGTTCAGGATGAAAGCTCTACCGTCACCGTTCGCCTGGATCGCTATTACATTGTCGACGACAACAGCGGCCAGAACATGGACGATCACACCGTCCAGCTGGTGACCCAGTACTATGTGAACGGCAACGGGAAGCCCTCCAATAGCGACAATCAGGGCATCGCCATGTATCAGGTCGACACGAGGCAGGTTCCCGACAACGGCTCGATCACCTTCTCCATCTCCACGGATACGCCCATAGGCATCCGCTCCGTTTCGGCGACCAATGGCAACCTGAACATCAACCCGTATGACTATACGACCGGAAAGCCGTTCTACGTCAGCGGCGGCAAGGCCGATCTGCCCACGAAGGCGGACGGCGTGAGCGTCAGCAATATTCAGGGCGACACGGTGATCTACATCACCTTCATCGGCTCGGCCGACAGCGAGGCGGAGCTGGCGGGCAAGATCCACGTGACCAATGTCAGCGGGGGAACATCCTCCAGCGGCACGCCCCGGCGAATTGTCAAGGAGACGGAATTTACGCTTCCGGACGATCAAAGCCGCGTAGAGATGCTGCGAAAGAGCAATGGGTGGAAGCATACGTGGACGAACCTTGTGTCGGTCGATAATGGCAGGCGGTATTACTACTATGTGACGGAGATCGCGGCGTCCGCCTCTGTGGGCAATAACAACCAGGTCATCTCCGACATGCCTTCCTTTGTGACGACCTACAGCAGCGACGGCCTGACCACCGGCACGATCACGGTGCACAACACGCTGAAGGGCATCCCGGTGAAGCTGAGGAAGAGGGACTCCGTCGACCACAGTATAGAGATAACCGGCGGCGTCTTCAGGCTTTATGTCCCTGACGAATATCAGAAGCTTCGCAGCAACCAGCCGGCGACGGCCATAACGCCGGACAGCAACCTGATCGATCCCGACCAGATGGGCACTTATAACGGCTCAGCCCTGACGGCGGGAAGCGCGAGCAGGATCTATTACGGCTACCTGCCGGTGGGCACCTATTATCTCGTCGAGGAGGAAGCGCCGGCCGGATACGTCAAGCTGGAGCATGCCGTAAAGATCGTCATTTCCGCGACAGGGCTTTCCTACGACCTGAACCCGGACGACAGCTCGGACGTGATGACGACCGTGAAGGCGGATGGTAACGGCTTCTACAACCTGTATATCCCCAACACGCGCCTGGGCGCGCTGAAGATCAAGAAGACCGTGACCGTGAACAATGCGGACCAGACCAACAATGGTCAGTATCATCAGTTTGTTGACGGCGCGTACCTGTTCTCCATCACGGGAACGAACAATGTGACCAAGCATGTTTGGATCATAGTGGATAACGGTGATCCAGTGAAATACTATATTGATGATTCGCTGTCAGATCATTATCAGAGTGATTGGAATGGCTGGGAGTATGAGCCAGAGTGTTTCAACAATACAGTTGACGGTTGGGCTATTGTTAATGATCTCGTTCCGGGTCAATACACAGTAACAGAAGTTGGAGGCAAGTATAGATACGAACAATATACATATCAAGACAGTGATCAAGAATACTTAGGTATCTACGCGGATTACAGCTCTGATGTGGTGTTGGTGAAAATAAACGATGTCAGCACAAATACAAACAGCACCACTCTGACCGTTGAGCCGGGCGTCACTACGCCTGCGAACGATTCCGGTGCCGCGGCCAGCTTCACCAACAACCTGAACCTGGGCGCCCTCAAGCTGAAGAAGCGGGTCACAGTCAACGGCCAGGCGCCGCAGGGCACCGAAGCCGACGGCGAATATACCTTCACCGTCAAGGGACCGGCGCCGAGCGAGACGACTGTCGCCACCGTGGTCATTAAGGTGGAAAACGGCGTGGCAACGAAGTATAAGCTCAACGGCGCGGCAGATTTCGCGGATATCGTGCAAACCGGTGATCAGGCTGGGTTTGTGTTCGTACCGAACCTTTGCCCCGGTCAGTATACGGTGGCTGAAACCGCGCCGACAAACGGCACGGTGCTCAGCCAGATCGTCTATGAAAATGAAGCCAATAAGGGCCATCAGCAGACGACGGTAAACAATTATGCTGGCCAAACAACCTACAGCCAGACGGTAACCGTTGAAGCCGGTGACAACATCGCGGATTGGAAGGGCGTCACTTTCTTCAACAACCGGCTTACGACCACCTACCAGCCGAAGGTGACGAAGGGCCTGAAGCTGAAGGGCAGCGAAACGGATGGCACCTGGCCGACGGGCACGAGCTTTGACTTCAATCTGCAGGAGCAGATTTGGTCGGAGGATCCGGAAAATCCGGAAGAGTATTTGATTACATCCGGTGAGCACACGGATGCTGCGACCGCAACACAGGAGAACAGGACCGCCAGCTTTGGCGCAATTGAGTATACGCAGCCGGGCACCTACCACTACGAGATCACTGAGACGGTGCCGGATGATGCAGTGATATGGGGTGATTTCCGCAATGCGGGCGCATTTGAATGGTTCAGTTATGGGAGTGTGAAAACGTACTGGCCCGATCGCCTTGCAACGCTCACCAGCAACTTTGTGAAAAATGGCATCGAGTATTCAGCGGCGCCCCTGGCGCTGGAGGTCGTGGTTGAGGAGAATGCAAACCATGAGCTGTATGTCAAGAGCGTGAAATACGGCGAAAACGCCGCGGCAGAAGGCAATGCCATTGGGGAAGCCGCGGGCGCCATTACCAACAGGGAGGTCGGTTCCCTCGCCGTCAAGAAGATCGTCGAGGCGCATACCTCCATGCCGGTGAATGGGAACAAGGAATACACCAACGGCACTTATCCCTTTACCGTGACGGGGCCGAGCGGGTCGAGCGACCCGGTCACCTACAACATCGTCATCACGATGCATGACGGCGCTATGCAGAGCGCCACGGTGACGAAGGGCACGGGCAGCAGTGCCGTTGCGGTGACCGACGGGAACGAGATGCAGTTCGATAACAAGAACGGCGTCGTCCTCTACGGTCTCACGCCGGGTGAATACACCGTAACAGAGGGCATTCCGACGATCACGGGCGTCTCTAACGCGTCCATGTTCCTGAAGGGCGTGTGGGTGATCAGGCAGACGAAGGAAGAGGACGGTACTTCCAATGGCACAGTGATAACAGAGGAGAAGGAAACCGCGGCGCAGACAGGCTATAACGTGACTGCAACAGCACAGTCGCTGGGCTCCCAGACCGTGAACGTGCCCGCCGATCGCAGCTATGATCAGCACCGTGAGACCCTGATCGCGGTCTTTGAGAACGAGCTCGCGCCGAATGGCATGACCATCAGGAAGCAGGTGGTCGACCGGAACGACTCTTCTCAGGATGATGATGAGGTTTACAAGGCGGAAAACCCCTGGCAAGATTCCGCCGACTACGATATCGGCGATCAGGTGCCCTACCGCGTCACGGGCTTCCTGCCGCAGGCGGTGTACAAGTCCAAGGGAAGCTTCTTCTACCAGGTCATCGACGAGATGGTGAATCTGGATTATGTCGCAAACTCCGGCAGGATGTACGCGTTCGTCAAGGGCCCGACGGATGTTGAGGGCGCCTGGTACGATGTCAGCGACGTGTTCACAGACTATTCAGTGCTCAAGGACGAGAACACCAACAAGACGACCGTCCAGTCGCAGTATATCGATCTGAAGACCCTCGCCGGGCATGGCGCGCTCGTCACCAGCTGGGGCGGCTCGGACACGCATAGCAACAAGTATCCTTACGGAACGGTGCAGACGGATCCGGCGCAGAAGATTCCGGACGCCAACCACATCCAGTATCTGCAGTTCCGGTACTTCGCGACGCTTTCGGACAATCCGAACTTCGGCCGGCAGGGCCAGGGACACCCGGAGTGGACGAAGAATAACGACAACAGCTTTGCCAACACCGGCAACCCCAACGCCGCGCGGATCAAGTACAGCAAGGACAATACTGATGGTTATGATTACACCGATTGGGACGTGAACAAGGTGTTCACCTACAAGCTGTCCTTCACCAAGCAGGACGAGAAGGGCCATCCGCTGACCGGGGCGAAGTTCGAGCTGTACAAGGATACCGATGGGGATAAGACAAAATACACCTATACACGGGTTGGCAGCGAACAGGATGGGACGAACAGTGCCGTTTTCACCTGGGAAGGTCTCGATGACGGCAACTACCTGCTGAAGGAGACGCAGGCCCCCGAGGGTTACAGGGCCATGAGTGATATCGCGTTCACGATTTCGGCGTATCACGAGCTGCTCAAGGATGATCCTCTGTTGACCGGCTTGGATGTAGTATCCGTATCGCCTTCAGAAAAGTATGCCGGTACGGACGATGTGCAAACAGGAACTGTCGCCATCGTCAATATCGCGAGCACAGACGGTGAAGGAAATGTCACACTGGGCACCGGCATTCCCAACACCCCCTATCCGGGCATCGACATCATCAAGATCGATGAGACGACACGGGGCGCGGAAGCGCCTGCTACCGTCAAATTCCTGGATGGTGCGGAGTTTACGATCTCCAAGTGGAACGGTTCCGCGTATTCGAATTACGAGCCGAAGAAGTACAATACCGGGGCCGAAGGCGATACCGACCATGAGAGCGCAACGGTAACGACGGACGCCAGCGGATACGCCGCCTTCGCGAAGGTCGAGCCCGGCGAGTACAAGATCGTGGAGACCAAGGCGCCCGAAGGGTATAACAGGGTAGCGAAGGAAATCTACATCAAGGTGGTGTACGACGCTGACCACAACTACAATGTGGTGACGCGGTACGCAAGGGCTCTGACCCAGGAGTCACCGAATAGAACGAATGGTGAACAGATTATAGGAACGGATCAGCCCTCTACGGAGACCATCGGCTACATAACGCACCAGGATGCGCAGGCAGATGACCAGAATCCCAAGTTCACCGTCGGCAACATCCCCGGCGCGAAGCTGCCCTCCACCGGCGGCGTCGGCACCAGGGTGTACACCTTCGGCGGCCTGGCGCTGATCCTGGCGGCCCTCGGCCTGCTGGTCGCCCGCAGGAAGCGGGAAGACTGAGCGACGCTTTAAGCCTCCCCGCCCGCGGGCGGGGAGGGGGACCGGCGTATGGACAAACCGACCGGGATTTGGTATACTCTACGGAAGGATGAATCAGCACAGCGGAAGGAAGCGCCATGAGAAAACATCTGTCAACAATTTTTCTGGTGTTGATACTGCTGCTGGGCGTAGCGATATTGCTGTACCCCACGGTCAGCGACTACTGGAATTCCTTCCATCAGAGCCGCGCCATCGCGACCTACATCGACCAGATCGAGAGCATCGATCCGGCCAGTTACGACGAAGAGTGGCTGAAGGCCAGGGCGTACAACGATAAGCTGACCACGCTGCCCAACCGCTTCATGATGAGCGAGGCGGACTACGCCGAGTACGAGGGCCTGTTGAACCTGACCGGGTCGGGCATCATGGGCTACATCGAGGTGCCGAAGATCAACTGCACCCTGCCGATCTACCACGGCACCGACGAGGCCGTGCTGCAGATCGCCGTGGGTCACATCGAGGGCAGCTCGCTGCCCATCGGCGAGCCCGGCACCCACACCGTGCTGTCCGGCCACCGGGGCCTGCCATCGGCCAAGCTGTTTACCGACCTGGATCAGATGGAGGAGGGCGACCTGTTCGTCATCCGCGTGCTGGACCGGATCATGACCTACGAGGTCGACCAGATACTGATCGTGCTGCCGGAGGAGATGGACAGCCTGGCCATCGACCCCGAGGCCGACCTGTGCACGCTGGTCACCTGCACGCCCTACGGCGTCAACTCCCACCGCCTGCTGGTGCGGGGCCACCGC
>JAFYBB010000313.1 GCA_017540445.1 Clostridia bacterium
AATCCCCATGAAGAAGACGCTTACAGTGATTCTGACGGTCGCGATGCTGATGACAGCGGCCACGGCCTTCGCCGATGGCGGGGAAGGCGCACCGATGAACGGCCCGATGGGCGGCCCGGAGATGGGTGGCCCGGAGATGGGTGGACAGATGAACGGCCCGGAGATAGGCGGCCCGCAGATGGACGGACAGATGAACGGCACGATGGGCGGCCCGCAGCCGGGCGGCAATGGCGAACAGCAGCCCCCGGAGAAGCCCGCCGACGGGCAGGCCCCCGCGGATGGCCAGCAGCCCCCGGAGAAGCCTTCTGACGCGCCCGAGAAGCCCAGCGGCGAGAAGCCCGCGGACGCCCCGGCGGAGCCAGAGGATGGGAACGACGAGCAGCAACAGACCCCCGAGAACGGCCAGCAGCCCCCGGAGAAACCCGCTGACGGACAGACCCCTGAGAACGGCCAGCAGCCCCCGGAGAAGCCCGCCGACGGGCAGGCCCCCGCGAACAACCAGCAAGCTCCCGCGAACAACCAACAGGGCTCCCAGATGCCCGCGAACAACCAGCAAGGCCCCCAGATGCCCATGAACGGCCAGCAGGCTCCCGGCATGATCGACTTTGACGCCCTGGTCACCGAAGGCGTGATTTCCCAGGAGACCCGCGAGAAGATCCGGACCTTCATGGACGAGCACAAGCCTGCCGACATGCCCTCGAACAACCAGTCCCCCGCGGACGGCCAGGCTTCGGACGGCCAGCAGCCCCCGGAGATGCCCGCGAATGGTCAGGCGCCCTCTGACGGCCAGCAGCCCCCGGAGATGCCCTCCGACGGCCAGGCGCCGAACGGCGGCCAGCCCGACCTGCTGAACGACCTGATGGAGGCCGGCATACTCACCCAGGAGGAGTGCGACGCCATCTCCTCGGCGACGGTCAGCAATGCGCAGATGCCCGGCGGCCAGGGAATGCCCGGCGGCATGATGCCCGGCGGCTTCCCCGGCGAGAGCGGCAATGTGGAGTACGCGTCGGCGACGACCGTCACCGAGGACGCCGACGGCGCGACCTACGCCTCCACCGGCGACGGTGAGAACGCCGTGCTCATCTCCGGTAGCCAGGTCACCCTGACCAACGCCACCGTCACCAAGACCGGCTCCAGTGACAGCGGTGAGGCCGACTTCAACGGCATCAACGCGGCCGTGCTGGCCACCAGCGGCTCTTCCGTCACCCTCACTGGCGCCTCCGTGACCACGGACGGCATGCACGCCAACGGCGTGTTCAGCTACGGCACGGGCACCACGGTGAACGTCTCCGACACCACCATCACCACCACCGGCAACTGCTCCGGCGGCCTGATGACCACCGGCGGCGCGACGATGAACGCCAGCAACCTGACCGTGTCCACCGCCGGCAATTCTTCCGCGGCCATACGCTCCGACCGGGGCGGCGGGACCGTGAACGTGGTCAGCGGCAGCTATGACACCGCGGGCGTCGGCTCCCCGGCCATCTACTCCACCGCCGACATCACCGTTTCCGACGCGACCCTGAAGGCCACGAATTCCGAGGCGGTCGTCATCGAGGGCGGCAACTCGGTCACGCTGGAGAATGTGGACATCACCGGCTCCAACGGGCAGCTGAACGGCCAGTCCACCCACAAGACCAACGTGCTGATCTACCAGTCCATGTCCGGCGACGCCTCGGAGGGCAGCTCCACGTTCACGATGAACGGCGGCACGATGACCTCCGAAACCGGCAGCATGTTCCACGTGACCAACACCACCACCACGATCAACCTGGACAACGTCGCCTTCAACTACAGCGCCGACAGCAGCGTGTTCCTGGACGCCACCGCGGATGCCTGGGGCGCCTCCGGCAGCAACGGCGGCAACGTGACGCTGAACCTCACCAACCAGGACATCACCGGCGCGATCGTGGCCGACAGCGCCTCCACGGTGGCCGTCAATCTGGACGGCAACAGCACCTGGACGCTGGGCGGCGACAGCTACGTCACCGCCTTCACCGGCGACCTGAGCCGGGTCAACACGAACGGTTACACGCTGTACGTCAACGGCGAGGCCGTGGCGTGAGGCACACAACCCTCCCCCCCGGGGCGAGCGCAACGCTCCCCCGGGGGCTTTTCTTTTGAACGCGAAGCAGTTGCTCCCGGTTGCGCCTGTAAGGCGACATAGTTGTGAAGAATTGGCGTAAACAGTGGACTTTGCAATTCATTTATGGTATCATTGATATACCTCTAAGTATCTGGAGACACAGCTTATGCGGGGGAAACGGAAGCGGATAACGTCCCAGCGAAGTAGCCCGCATACGAATATACAGGCCTTTCAGACGGTTCCACCGTATCTGAAATGGCGGAGCTTTGCCTGAAACGGGGCGTGGGTGACGCGAATGGACAACAGGACTGACAGCAGGTGCAGGGGCTGCTTCTTCTGCAGGGGCGGCAAAGAGGCGGACGTCGTGCGGCGGTTCCGGGACGCGTTCCCGGATGCCCGGGCCATCTTCCCGACCTGCACCCGGTATCGGCGCACGAAGGACAGCGCCGTCGAGGAGCATGTGCCGCTGCTGCCCGGCTACGTGTTCTTCGAGGTGGCGGCAGCGCGCAGGGCCGCGCCAGCGCCCCTCTCCGTCCAGCGCCTGCAGGCCATCGAAGACGCGCTGCTGGCCTTTTCGCGCAGGGCGCATGTGCTGAAGCTGCTGCGGTATACCAATCAGGATTGGCGGCTGCAGGGCTCCGACGACGCCTTCGCGAAAGTGTTGTTTGACGCCGGGGGCAACATTGGCCTCTCCCAGGCGTACTTCGACGAAGGGGACCGGATCAGGGTCCTGAGCGGATTTCTGAAGGACTATACGGGCTGCGTCACCCGGGTGAACCGCAAGAAGCGAACGGTGGAGGTCTGCGTGGATTTTCAGGACAAAAAGGTGTGCATGTGGCTGGGCTATGAGCTGGTGACGGTTACGGAGAGTTGAACTTGAGCAAGCGCAAGGTACTGATGACGGCCTCGGTATGGGTGCATATTCGCAATTTCCATCTCCCCTATCTGCGGGAGTTTCAGCGGCTTGGGTGGGAGATACACGTGGGCTGCGCGGGCATACCCGACGGCGCGCCCCATGTGGATTCGGCCATCGCGCTTCCGTTTGAGAAGCGAATGGCCTCGAGGGCCAATCTCAGGGCGATGGGCATATTGCGCCGGCGCATACGGCAGGAGCGATACGATCTCATCATCACCCATACGACGCTGGCGGCGTTCTTCACCAGGCTGGCGGTGAAGGGGATGCGCGAGCGCCCGAAGGTCGTCAACGTGATGCACGGCTATCTGTTCGACGACGACACGCCCGCCGTGAAGCGGCAGGCGCTGTTGACCGCGGAGAAGCTGACCGCGCCGCAGACCGACCTCCTGCTGGTGATGAACGCGTGGGACGACCGGACGGCCCGGAAATACCGGCTCGGCAGGCGGATCGAGAGGATCCCCGGCATGGGCGTCGATTTTTCCCGGCTGGATGCCGCGAAGGACACGGACGGGAAGCGGCTGAGGGAAGCGCTGAACATCCCTCCGGACGCGTTCGTGCTCCTCTGCGCGGCGGAATTCTCGCCGCGCAAGAGTCAGCAGGTGCTGATCGAGGCCATGCGGGCGCTGCCGCAAAGCGCCGTGCTGGTGCTCTGCGGCACCGGCGCGACGCTAAAGGACTGCCGCGCCCGGGCGCGGGAGCTGGGCGTGTCGGATCGCGTCCGCTTTCCCGGGCAGGTCGACAACATGCCGGATTGGTACCGCATGGCGGACGCCTGCGTCGCCGCCAGCCGGTCGGAGGGCTTGCCCTTCAACATCATCGAGGCCATGCATGCCGCCCTCCCGGTCGTCGCCAGCGCCGTCAAGGGGCATGTGGACCTGATCGAAGACGGCGTGAGCGGGCTGCTGTATCCCTACGCGGACGCGGAAGCCCTTGCGGCGGCGGTCCGCCGGCTGATGGCGGACAGCGCCGCGTGCGCCGACATGGGGCGCCGCGCCCGGCTTGACAGCGAAGACTACGCGCTGCAGCGCGTGTTCCCCGCGGTGATGGACCGCTACCTCTCGGCGCTGGACGGACCGTGATTCGATCGGGCGAGCGTGTGGCGGCCGCTTGGACTGAAAGAGAAAAGGCGCTTGAAACGGATGGCTAAACAGACAGAAGGATCGCACAAACCGCTGATCGCGATACTGATGGCGACATACGAGCCGCGCGAGGACTGGCTGAGGGAACAGCTGGATTCCCTGGAAGCGCAGACCTATCCGAACCTCAGGCTGTACATCCGCGACGATCATTCCTCCGAGGCCGCGTTTGCCGCGCTGCAGGCCTGCGCGAGCGCGCGCATCCGTTCCTTTCCGTTTGAGCTGCGGCGCAATGAGGAGAAGCTGGGCTCAAACGCGACGTTTGAACGGCTGACCCGGGAGGCCGAAGGCGACTACTTCGCCTACTGCGACCAGGACGACGTGTGGCTGCCGGAGAAGCTGTCCACGCTCCTGGACGCCATCGAGGCGCAGCGGGCCCAGCTGGTCTGCTCGGATATGTTCATCATCGATGAGAACGGGACGCGGACGGCGGACAGCATCACCCAGGTCAGGAGGCATCACGTCTTCAAGTCCGGAGAAGGCCTGGCGCCGCAGCTGTTGATCGCCAACTTCGCCACGGGCTGCACGACGCTCGTGAACGCGGAGCAGGCCAGGGCGGCCGTGCCCTTCTGCCCGTACATGGTCCACGACCACTATCTGGCGCTGTGGTGCGCGGCCCGGGGAAGCGTCGTCTCACTGCCCCGGCAGCTGATCAACTACCGGATCCACGCCCACAATCAGACCACGATCATGACGGGCGTGGTCGACAAGGCGACCTACATCGAGGTCAGGATCCGCAAGGCCATACGCCGCCTGGAGTGGCTCCGGGAGAGGATGCGGGGGCAGGGCGATCTGTCTGCCGCCATCGACAGGACCCTGAGCTGGACGCGGGCGCGGGAGCGCTGCTTCGCCGGAGACGCCCGCGCGAGAAGGGAGATCTGGCGGGCGAGGGACCTGAGCCCGGTGACCTCCGTGTTCGACATCGTCATGGCCGGAGCGCCCGACTGGATGTTCAGATGCTGCATAGGCTTGTTGAGGAGAAATGTGATTTAATGGAAAAGCTGGCGTCAAACGGATTCCCGAAGGCCTGCGACGCCCGCGTCGCGGAGGCGATCGCATGACGGGGGCGTCGAAGACCGCGGGACGCAAGCTGCGCGTGCTGCTGATCTACCGGGTGCTGATCCCCTCCATCCGCCTGTGCGGCCATTGCCAGCTCGAATGGCTCGCGAAGCAGGGAAAGCTGGAATACCGCGCGGTGCAGGAGCTGGTGCTGTCCGTCGGGGACATGAACTGGGCCGATGTCGTGGTGCTGGGCAGGCTGGACAGCTGGTATGAAAACCGGTTGACGGAGATACTGCGCGCCGCCGGCAAGTACCTGATCTACATACTCGACGACGACCTGCCGAACATCACGCCGGACGCCAGCAGCGCCGCCTATTTCGGCCAGGAGAAGATACGGGGCAACGTGCTGCGGATGCTGGGCTGGAGCGATGCCCTGATCTCGCCGTCGCCCCTGCTGCTGGAGAAATACGCCACGGGCGGAAAGCGGCCGATCCAGCTGGAGGAGCCGGCCATCGATCCGGTGGAATACACCCTCCGCCGTCCGGAGGGACCGGTCCGCATCGGCTTTGCCGGTTCCATCGACCGAATACAGGATATCGACCGGATCCTGGGACAGGCGCTGACCGCGATACACGGGGAATACGGCGACAGGGTGGCGTTTGAGTTCTTCGGCGCGATCCCGTCCGTTGCTCAGAAGCTGGGCGCCAGGTGCATCCCCTACACGGAATCCTACGACAGCTATCGCCAGACGCTGAACGCGCTTCAGTGGGACATCGGCCTCGCGCCGATGCCCGACACGCCGTTTCACGCCTGCAAGCACTACAACAAGTTCAGTGAATACGCGGCGGCGGGCATCGTGGGCGTCTTTTCGGAGGTCTACCCCTACACCCGGATCAAGGCCTTTGGGAAATGCGCGGTGTTCTGCGACAACACCCCGCAGAGCTGGTTCCGGGCGATAAAAGGGCTGATCGAAGATCCGGACAGGCGCGAGCGCTATCGCGCGCAGGCGATCAAGTGCGCCCGGGAAGTGCTCAGCGTTCCGCTGAGCGCCGCGCAGCTGGAGGCCTGCCTGCCGGAACCTTCTGCGCTGAAGCCCGCCCGGGAGATCCGACACCCGGGGCTGGGCCTTCTGAAGGTCTGCAACATGCAACAGCGCCTGTCCACCAAGATCCGGGGCTACGGCGTGAAGGGCGCGGTTGACGCGATCGTGCGGAAAATACGCAGACAATGAGAAAACTGTTGCGCTGAACAGGACAACAACGGAATCTATCTGAGGGAAAGGAGATTCGGTCGGCTTTGGAATCAAACAGAAAAAAATCGCTACGCAAAATCGGTTCACATGTGCCTTTGATACTCTCTCTGGCAGGCAATGATTTCAAAAGCAAATATGCAAGTTCACAGTTGGGAGTGGCGTGGGCTTTTATCAAACCGATCGTTCAGGCTTGTGTCTATATATTTGTGTTTTCCATCATCGCGAGGGCGGCTCCGGCAGGGAACAGCTATCCCTATGCCTTCTGGCTGCTTCCAGGTATGATTGCCTGGTTTTTCTTTTCCGACGGCGTGATGTCTGGCGCAAATGCCCTGCTTGAGTATTCATACCTTGTTAAAAAGGTGAAGTTCAATATCGAAATACTGCCTGTGGTAAAAGTAGTGTCTTCCGGAATCGTACACTGCTTTTTCGTGATTTTTGTATTGTTTTTATACCTGCTGTGGCGGCTTCCATTATGCTGGTCCATGCTTCAGATCCCGTATTATATGATCTGTAGCTTTTGCATCTGCATTGCCTGCGCCAAGATCAATTGCGCGGTGGTTCCCTTCTTTCGGGATTTTACACAGTTGCTCGAGATTTTGCTGATGGTACTGATGTGGGCCTGTCCGGTTATGTGGGACATTTCAATGCTGCCTCCGCAGGTCGTGATGATATTCAAGCTCAACCCGCTGTATTATCTGATCGATGGCTATCGTCAGGCTTACATGAACGGTGGATGGTTCTTTGAGGACATAGGCATGACGCTCTATTTCTGGACCATCACACTGCTGTTGACTTACATCGGTAATAAGCTGTTTAACAAGCTGCAGGTGCATTTTGCCGATATTATCTGATAAGGAAGGATTTGAACAGATGCCCGTCATCGAAGTATCACATATAAACAAGACTTACAACACCTATAAAAAGGGAAGCGATCGTTTCAAGGAAGCTATTTCCTTCAGCCATCGCTGCCTCCACAGCCAGTTTACAGCGCTGGAAGACATCAACTTCGATCTTTCAAAGGGCGAGTGTCTTGGTATTATCGGCACAAACGGCTCCGGGAAATCGACACTGCTGAAGATCATAACAGGCGTGTTGCAGCCGTCAGGAGGCGTGGTCAATGTCGATGGAAAGATCAGCGCATTGCTGGAGCTTGGCGCGGGGTTTAATGGAGAATATACGGGCATTGAAAACATCATATTGAACGGAAAAATTATGGGGTATACCGAGGAGGAAATGCGCGAGCGCATTCCGCAGATCGCCGACTTTGCTGAGATCGGCGACTTTATCAATCAGCCCGTTAAGATCTATTCCAGTGGTATGTTTGCGCGACTCGCGTTTGCGGTTGCCATCAACGTGGACCCGGATATACTGATCATTGACGAAGCGCTGAGCGTCGGGGACATCTTTTTCCAGACAAAGTGCTACCGCAAGTTTGATGAATTCATGCAGAAAGGGAAGACAATATTGTTCGTATCCCATGATTTGAGCAGCGTCATCAAATACTGCAACCGTTGTCTGCTGCTTCACAAGGGGAAGCAGGTGGCCCTGGGTGATTGTAAAGCGGTCGTAGATATTTACCGCAAGATACTGGTCGATCAGTACGATGAAGATAACGGCCTTGCCACGCTGAAGGAGGAGAGCGTCCGTTCCGACGATCAGCCTGAAAAGGCTGATCTTGTCGTGATGAAGAACGCGGTGCTGCAAAACCCGAATTATGTGGAATACGGCGACCGGGACATCGTCATTGATGACTTCGGCATTGTCAACGACGCCGGCGAGGTATCCAGCATTATTGCCAAAGGTTCGAAATACTCCATTGTTATAAAATTCCACTTTAACAGTAAGGTTGTTAACCCGATATTCGCCTTTACGATCAAGGACCCGAAAGGAACCGATTTGTGCGGAACAAACACGATGTTGGAGGGCCAGACGCTGGAAAAGACAGAGGCTGGCATGAGCGGTACGGTCAGATTCAAACAGGTTATGCGCTTACAGGGAGGTCAGTACTTTCTTTCGCTTGGAGCGACGAGCTATCTTGGCGAGGAACTTCAAGTACATCACAGGCTCTATGATATTTGCCATTTGCAGGTCATCTCCGACTACAATACCATCGGCGTCTACGATGTGGAATCGACGGTTACCTATGAAAATGTGATAAAGCCAGAGGCATGATCAAAATGACGGAAGCTATTGAGACAATCGGCAAAGTGCGATTGAACAAGCAGTGGTATAACGGCAGCGATTTGTATTCCGATGGAGACGACACGGAGAACAAACTGCTCGATATCGTCCAGCGACATGCGCCGGATGAGTACAACGGTATCATCATGCGCGAGGGTTCCTGGCCTCTGCTGTATCACCTGTCTTTGATGCGGGAGAACCTCGTTTTTTGGTATCCGTTTCGCAAGGGGTCTCGGGTGCTGGAGCTTGGAGCGGGGTGCGGTGCCGTTACGGGCGCGCTGCTGAACCGTGGCCTGGAGGTCTGTGCAGTCGACCTTTCCCTGCGGCGCTGCCGCATCAACGCCTACAGACATGCGGACTGCGACGAACTGGAGATTTATGTCGGCGCGATTGAGGATGTGCTGAAGCGCCTTGAGGGGAAGTTTGACTATGTACTGTTGATCGGTGCGCTGGAATATGCAGCGATGTTCTCAGACGTCCCCGAGCCGCAGAAATATATGCTCGAGTGCATCAAAGAGGTGATGAACCCCGATGCACAGATCCTGGTGGCGATTGAAAACCAGCTTGGGCTGAAATATCTGGCAGGCTGTCGCGAAGACCATACGGGAAGGTTTTTTGAAGGCGTGGAAGGATACCCGCATCATGACGGGCCTCGGACCTTCAGCCGTCAAGGACTGGTGAAGTTGTTTACTGCCTGCGGCTTTGAGTCTGATTTTTATTATCCTTATCCGGACTACAAATTCCCGATCAAGGTTTTCTCAGACGCGAGATTGCCTGTAAAGGGCGAATTGAATCGCAACTGGCATCATTTTGATGCCACGCGCATGCAGCTGTTTGATGAGGAACGGGTCGCGGACACACTGATCGAAGCCGGCCTTGGCGCGGAATGCGCAAATTCCTTTCTCGTAAGGTTGACAAAACGAAAGGTGGCGCAAACCGAAAGGGTTGTATATGTGAAATCCTCGGTTGAGCGCAAGCCGGAGTATCAACATCATACTTTGATCCTGAATACCCCCAATGGCATGATCGTGCGAAAAAAAGCCGCGTCAGAGACAGCGAAAGCGCATCTGCGCCATATGGAACAGTGCCGCGAAGCGCTTGATCAGGCGCTCAGGCCAGGGGCAATGGTTGAGATAGCGCCGTGTCAGGTAAATGACGACGGCACAGTGGATTTCCCGTTTTTTTCGGAAGAGACGATTCGGGATGTGCTGTCCCGGTTCAACGCGGACGCGGATGGATTCTGTGCGACAATCCTCCGGTTCAGGGACGCATTGACTGAAGCGTTCGGCACAGGAAAGTTTCATGAGACCGATGGGTTTCGCCAACTGTTTGGTGAAGTCCGGTTGCCCGAGGAACTTGAAGCGTTGACGGTATCAGACCTGGATATGAATTTCGACAATGTCTTTGTCAGGGCCGATCAGCGCTATGCGATCGTCGATTATGAATGGGTGATGCCCTTTGATGTACCGCTGTCCTTTATACTGTATCGGGCGTTACTGGTCAATTCCGGCATGGCGGCATTTCCAAAGCAGACGCGCGATCAGATATGGGATCGGCTCGGGATTGACGAAGAACTGCGCGAAGTCTTTTTCCAGATGGAACTGCGTTTCCAATCCTTTGTATCCGGGGAGAACAACAAATTGGAGCAGTTCAAAAACAAAGCGTGCCCGGAACAGACCGAGGTGGTTACCACAGAAATTATGCTGGACGCGGTTCAAGAGATACACAGATTCAGTGATGATTTACAAATCTACAAGGAAGCCTTGAACAAGCAAACCGAAGCGTCGGCGGAGCTGACGAGGCAGCGCGACGAGTACCGGAAAGCGCTGGATGCGCAGAACGAAGCGTCGGCTGAGCTGACAAGGCAGCGCGACGAATACCGGGAGGCGCTGGACGCGCAGAGTGAAGCGTCGGCGGAGCTGACAAGGCAGCGCGATGAGTACCGGGAGGCGCTGGACGCGCAGAGTGAAGCGTCGGCGGAGCTGACAAGGCAGCGCGACGAGTACCGGGAGGCGCTGAATGCGCAGAGTGAAGCGTCGGCGGAGCTGACAAGGCAGCGCGACGAGTACCGGAAAGCGCTGGACGCGCAGAACGAAGCGTCGGCAGAGCTGACAAGGCAGCGAGACGAATATCACGCAGCCAATGATGAATTATGGAAACGCATCTCTGCAGCGGAGTCCGCCCTGCAGACGACGCGGGCAGAGTTGGAGGAGCTCATCAGAAAGCACACGCCATTTTGGCGCAGACATTGACAGCTGAAGACGGAGGAAGCAATGGACGTATCAGTATGTATTCCGACCAAAAATGGCGGCAAACTGCTTGACCGGGTTTTGGAGGCCGTTTTCAACCAAAAGACAGACTTGGAATACGAGGTCATTTGCGTGGATTCCGGCTCTGTGGATGATACGCTGAAGATCATACAGAAGTATCCGAAGGTGAAGCTTATACAGATCCAGCCTTCGGAATTTGGCCATGGACGGACGAGAAACCTGGCGGCGTCGCATGGCACGGGCGAGTTTATTATGTTCATAACGCAGGATGCGCTGCCGGCTTCCGACGAATGGATGGATCAGATGATACGCGCCATTCGCAAAGATGACAAATGTGTGCTGGGCTTTGGTATTCACTACACCTATCCGGGCTGCAACCTGTTGGACGCGCGGGATATCGCCATGCACTTCAATGGATTTGGCATGGATAATACCTATTATTGGCTTGACGATCCTCAACGATACGCTCAGGACGAGGGTTATCGGCACTTGCTCGCATACTCATCGGACAATAATGCCTGTGTCCGTCGTGCCGTTTTCGAGCAATACCCCTATGAAGACGTGGAGTTTGCCGAGGATCAGATCTGGACCAAGAAGATGATGGAATTGGGCTATCACAAGGTCTATTGTCCTCATGCGCCGGTATATCATTCCCATAATTATCCCTTGAGACAGTATTTTAAGCGCTATTTCGATGAATACAAAGGGCTGTATGAACTGCACGGTTATCGGATTGTGCCGGGGGGCAGAGCATTACCTCGAGCCATAGCTGCGCTGATACGCAGTGATTTGAGGTACATTCATCATGCTGATCTGTCGCTGAAGGATAAACTCTACTGGTATGTCTACGCGATTCGACGGGATACTGACCGTCACATTGCCGGATATCTGGGTGGAAAGTACGCGGATATGCCGGAAAAAACCCAACAGCGGATGGACAAACTGTTCTCGCAGCAATATCAACAGAGAAACCGGAAGAAATGAGTCGACTGGGAGTGATACACGATGATGAAGAAGTATTGGGCGTTTCTGAAGAAGTGTATACGGTATCTGAAGAAGCATCACGGCATCCCTGATTCCGTGATGGACAGCCCGGATGGCTTTTCCCTTGTGCATGTCGAGCAGGTGTTTGGCATGGCGATTGAGAAGCAAACCTTTCCCTTCAACCGGAAGGATTTTACAGCCAACAAGGAAGGTCAACTCCAGTTGAACTGGGTTATCCCCGAAATGGGCAGAGGCTCGGGCGGCCATATAAACATCTTCCGCTTCATCTCTGCTCTGGAACGAAAGGGGATCAAGAACAGGATTTACGTAGATCAACCGGTCAATTACCTGAGCGACGCGGCATTGAAGAGTTTCCTGTCTGAAGCCTATCCCATTCTGGACAGTGGCATTGAGGTGCATTGCTCTGTGGAGAACATGCCCTTTTGTCATGGTATAGTCGCGACGTCGTGGCCCACAGCGTATTTCGTACGGCGCTTCAACAATACGATCTCAAAATTCTACTTTGTGCAAGACTTTGAGTCGTATTTCTATGCTGTCGGTTCAGAGTACATGCTGGCGGCCAATACTTATCGATTCGGCTTCCGAGGAATCACGGCAGGCGATTGGCTGAAGCACAAATTGGAAAGCGAATTCAACATGACTTGTCGGAGCTTTTATTTTTCCTATGACAAGGATTTGTACCATGCCACAGAAAAAAGGGACAACAAGAAACGCATATTCTTCTATGCGCGCCCTGTTACACCGCGTCGCGCCTTTGAACTGGGTCTGTTGGCGCTGCTTGAGCTGTACCAGCGCGTACCCGATATCGAGGTGGTATTTGCCGGCTGGGACGTGAGCAATTACTATATTCCGTTCATTCATCTGAACGCGGGAAGCGTACCGCTGGATCAGCTGTCGGATCTGTATGCACAGTGCGATATCTGCCTGGTGATGTCGTTGACCAATCTATCGCTTCTGCCTTTGGAGGTCATGGCTTCCAATTCGGTTATAGCGACCCAGGGCGATGAAAACAATGCATGGATGGTCAATGAGAGCAATGCCATCATCATCGATAATGATCCATTGAACATCGCCCAGGCTCTGGAGCATTACCTGAATTCTCCCGAAAAGCTGAAAGCGCTGCGCGAAGCCGGCCTGAAGTTTGCGGCCGCAACCGATTGGGACCGTGAGACAGACAAGGTCTATCGGAGTATCGTTGAGGGGATTAAGGAAGATGAACAAAACCTGTAATGCAATGATTCTGGGCGGCGGAGGCTTTATCGGGAACAATCTGTCGTATTACCTGAGCCAGAGGGGTTATTGTGTGTCGGTTTTTGACAGGCAGCCCCCGGCGACTCGCGTTTCCGGTGTGCGCTATATCGAAGGGGATTTTTTCGAAGATCGCGCGCTGGATGTGCTGACCGATGGCCAGGACGTGATAATACACGCGCTGTCGACGGTAAACCCCGGTAATTCGAATCAGAACTATCTGCGCGGGTATGGCGGTGATTTTTTTCAGACCATCAAATTGTTTGACCGCTTGAGCCGAACGGGCGGAAAGCTGTTGTTCTTGTCCTCGGCAGGTACGGTGTACGGGCGTTACAATGATCGCCCATTTCAGGAAACCGATCCATTGCGCCCCATCAACCATTATGGCAGCGTGAAGGCCTGCGTGGAGACGGCCATGCGCGCGTTTAACGAACAACAGGGAACCCATTTCGCTTCCTGTCGCATCACAAACCCCTATGGGCCGGGCCAGGATTATATGAAGGGCGTCGGCTTTATCGACGCTGTGGTCAAGAGCGTCCTTCGCCAACAGACGCTGGAGGTTTGGGGAGACGGCAGCGTAGTACGGGACTATATCTATATTGAAGATGTATGCGCGATGATCGAAGCGCTGCTGTGTTACAACGGCAGTCTTCAGACCTTCAACATATCCACAGGCATAGGCACTTCGCAGAATGAGATCATACAGATGTTCAATCGCATGGGCTTCAAGGTGGATGTCAATTACCAAAGCGCCAGAAACGTGGATGCGCGCTACAATATCGCCAACAACAACAAGATCATCACCGCGACGGGCGTCAGGTGTCATACGTTGGAGGAAGGCGTTGTCATGTATCTGAAACACCTTGGTATGATTTAGCGACAGGTTATTACGTACGAAAGGATAAGCAAATACGGGGAGGAAACGACATGAAGGGTATCGTACTGGCCGGCGGCGCCGGCACTCGGTTGTATCCGCTGACGATGGTGACGTCAAAACAGCTGTTGCCGGTCTATGACAAGCCGATGATCTACAATCCGCTCTCCACGCTGATGCTGGCGGGCATACGGGACATACTGATCATCTCCACGCCGGAGGACACGCCCCGCTTCGAGCACCTGCTGGGCGACGGCGGCCAGTTTGGCATCCACCTGAGCTACAAGGTCCAGCCCTCGCCGGACGGCCTGGCCCAGGCTTTCCTGCTGGGCGAGGAA
>JAFYBB010000314.1 GCA_017540445.1 Clostridia bacterium
CAGCCAGGGCGCGCAGACCGTGTGCCAGCACAGCGGATGGCCCTTCGTGCGCACGCCCTTCTCCGCCAGCCAGCGGACCGCGGCCAGCGTCACTTCCTGCGCGGTTTTGCCCTCCTCGGGCTCGTACCGGCCCCAGTAGAAGGGCAGCGTGCCGTAGTTGAACAGGCCCAGCCACTTCTCCAGGCGCGCGCCCAGGAACGCCCGCGCCCGCTCGTCCTGCACGGCCATCAGCGCCACGGCGTCAAACGCGCCGCAGCCGAACAGGAACCGGTGCGACGTCTGCCGCGCCTCCACCCGGCGATTGGCCGCCGGGGTGCCGTCCGGCAGCAGCACCCGCAGCCGCGCCGTCGCCCTGCGATGCTTCAGTGAATCCATCGATGATTACCCCCTATCGTTTGTCCGTTGTGCCTATCATACGGGATGCGGCAGCCAATGTCAAGAATATCGTTGAAGTTGCCGCGCACGTGTGTTATAATTTGATTATCACCAAACAAGGAGGAATTACCCATGGACGCAAACATTCGCAAGCGGAACGCGCTGCTGGCGCAGAAGGTCATCAAGGGGCTGGAGTCGCGCAACATGACCGGCTACTACGCCGAGGACCGGGAAGCCGCGCTGAAGCAGGCGCTGGCGCTGATCCCCGATGGCAGCAGCGTGACGATGGGCGGCGCGATGAGCGCCCACGAGATCGGGCTGGTGAAGGCCCTGAAGTCCGGCAGCTACAACTTCATCGACCGGGATGCCTTTGCCGACAGGCGGGCGGCCATGCTGGCGGCCTACGACGCGGACGTGTTCCTCTCCAGCGTCAACGCCATGACCGAGGACGGCGAGCTGGTCAACATCGACGGCAACGCCAACCGCGTGTCCGCCATCGCCCAGGGCCCGAAGAAGGTGGTCTTCATCGTGGGCATGAACAAGGTCTGTTCCGACCTGGACGGCGCGATGAAGCGGGCCCGCAACGTGGCCGCCCCCATCAACGCCCAGCGCTTCGGCCTGTCCACCCCCTGCGCGAAGACGGGCGCGTGCATGAACTGCAAGTCCCCGGACACGATCTGCTGCCAGTTCCTGATCACCCGCTACTCCAAGCACAAGGACAGGATCCACGTGATCCTCGTCAACGACAGCCTCGGGTTCTGAGTTTAATGTGCATTCCCCAAAATCAATATTTTATTGATTTTGGGGAATGAAATCACATCCCGATCCCGCCGAAGACCTCCGCCACGTCCCCGCGGATCACCAGTGTCGCGCGGTCGTCGGCGGGGGTCGGCGCGTCGTTGACCACCACCAGGTCCCTGCCGTGGAAGTAGTCGAGCATCGAGGCGGCGGGCTCCACCGACAGGCTCGTGCCGGCCACGATCAGCGCGTCACAGTTGGAGATCTCGCGGCAGGCGCCCATCACGGTGTACTTGTCCGGGGCCTCGCCGTAGAGCACCACCCAGGGCTTCACCACGCCGCCGCAGCGGTCGCACCGGGGAATGCCCGCGCTGTTCAGTATCTTATCGAGGCCGTAGAAGGCATTGCAGTCCATGCAGTAGTTCTCCCACACGCTGCCGTGCACCTCGTAGACCAGCCGGTTGCCGGCCTTTTTGTGCAGGCCGTCCACGTTCTGTGTGACCACGCCCCGCAGCTTTCCGGCCGCCTCCAGCCTTTGCAGCGCCCGGTGGGCGGCGTTGGGCTCGGCGTTCGGATACAGCATCCGCGCCCGGTAGAACTCGAAAAACCGCTCCGGGTGCAGATAGAAAAAGGACTGGCTCAGGATCATCTCCGGCGTCAGTCCTTCCCATTCCCCGGCATACAGCCCCCCGGCGCTCCTAAAATCCGGTATACCGCTGCCCGTAGAAAACCCCGCCCCGGTAAACACCACGACGCGGCGCGAGCACTCAATTATGGCTTTCAGCGCTGTCCCCGGCATTCTCACTCCACTCTCCACACTCCACACTCTTCACACTACACTCTCCACTCTACACTCTCAGTACGAGCTCCGCCACGAACACGATGGCGCAGCACGCCACCGACACCTGAAACAAACTGCCGCCGAACCAGGCCAGCGCCAGGCCGCCCGCCAGGGCCAGCCAGGCGGACACGGGGGTCTGGGTGGCGGAGAGTATGGCCGGGAAGGTCATCACCGCCAGCGTGACGTAGGGCACATAGAACAGGAACGAGCGTATGGTCCTGTTGGTGATCTGCCGCCGGATCAGCGTCAGCGGCAGCACGCGGATCAGGTAGGACACCGCCCACATGCCCAGTATGTACAAATAGACGTTATGCTTCATCGGCGTCCCCCTCCCCCTTCACCGGGAACAGCAGGGCCGCGCCCAGCGAGATCGCCACGGTGAGCAGTATGATCTTCATGCCGGAGGAGATGCCGTCGAACCAGAACAGGGCGTTCATGGCGTAGCTGGCCATGAACGAGAGCGCCACCAGGGCGGCGATGATGCGGTTCTTGCGCATCGGCGGCACGAATATGGACATGAACATGCCGAACAGCCCCACGCTCAGGGCGCTGACCACCCGCGCCGGCAGCGCGTTGCCCAGCACCACGCCCATCAGCGTGCCCAGGGCCCAGCCGGGGGTGGCCACGGCGGCCATGCCGTAGTTGTAGTACGGGTTCAGCCGCCCCTCCACCGACACGGACACGCCGAAGATCTCGTCGGTGATCCACAGCCCCATCAGCAGCCGGTGCCGCAGGGGCAGGCCGCTGTCCACCTTCTGGGAGAGCGCGCAGGACATCAGCAGGTAGCGGGCGTTGGCGATGGCCTCCATCACCACCACCTCCAAATAGCTGGCCCCGGCGGCGATCAGCGTGAAGCCGATGTACTGGCCCGCCGACGCCATGATCAGGGCGCTGGCAATGGTGGCCTGGGGCGCGGTCATGCCCGCGTTGCGCGCCGATATGCCCAGCGCGATGGACACGGCGAAATACCCCAGCATGATGGGGATGCCGTCCTTCAGGCCCTTCAAAAACCATTTCCTTCGGTCGGTCAGCATGTCGCGCCTCCTGGCTGTATTTGCACGACTTCAATGATACACGATTTGGG
>JAFYBB010000315.1 GCA_017540445.1 Clostridia bacterium
ATATTCGGCTTCGTCGGCGATTCGGCCAGCATCGCCTCGGTGGTCTCGCCGCTCATCACCAGTATCGAGAGCATGCCGCTGCGCAGGCCGGTCTCGATGTCGGTGTACAGCCGGTCGCCCACCATGGCCAGCTGGCGGGGCTCCAGGCCCGTGCGGCGCAGCACCGCCTCGACGATGCCGGTGTTGGGCTTGCCCACCACCAGATCGGGCCTGCGGCCCGTGGACGCCTCGATGAAGGCCATGATCGCGCCGATGTCGGGCATGAAGCCCGTCTCGGTGGGGCAGTTGAAATCCGGGTGGGTGGCCACGTAGGGCAGCCCGGCGCGCACCAGGTCGCAGGCCCGCCACAGGCGGTCGTAGGTCAGCGTGGTGTCAAAGCCGATCACCACCATGTCCGGATGGGCGTCGTCCACGACGATCCCGGCCTCGTCGAACTCCGCGCGCAGGAACGCGTTACCCAGCAGGAACACCCGCTTGCCCGGGTACAGCGCCTTCAGCTGCTCGCAGGTGGCCTCGCCGGAGGTCATCACCCGGCGGCGGTCGATGGAAAGCCCCATGCCCGCCAGCTTCTTCACGTAGAACTCGGCGTTGTGGCTGGAGTTGTTGGTCAGGAACATGAAGTCCCGGCCCGTGGCCAGCACCTTGTCGATGAACTCCAGCGAGCCGTCGATCAGATGGCCGCCCAGGTAGAACGTGCCGTCCATGTCCAGCAGGAAGCACCTCACGTCCGAAAGGTTCATCATGCCGGCCCTCACTCGAACTCGATCACGCCGTCGGCCATGCGGCTGACCGGCGCGAGCGCCTCCACGCGGTACCCCGCGGCGCGCAGCTTCTCCATGCCGGGCTGGAAGGCCTTGGCGATCACCGCGCCCACGCCCACGACCTTTGCCCCGGCCTGCTCCAGCAGGCGGATGCCCCCGAAGGCGGCCTCGCCGTTGGCCAGGAAGTCGTCGATCAGCAGCACCCGGTCGCCGGGGTGCACGAAGTCGGTCTTCAGCGTCAGCAGGTAGGGGGCGTTCTTCGTAAAGGAGAACACCTCCGTCTGGATGATGCCGTCCTTCAGTATACTGGACACCGATTTCTTCATGATGACCATCGGCAGGTTCATCGCCAGCGCCGTCATGGCCGCCGGGGCGATGCCGCTGGACTCGATGGTGACCACGCGGGTGATGCCCGCGTCCGCGAAGCGCCGGGCGAATTCCTCGCCGCAGGCCTTCATCAGTTCGACGTCCACCTGGTGGTTCAGGAAGGAGTCCACCAGCAGCACGTGCTCGCTGAGCGCGCGCCCGTCCTTCAGGATCCTTTGCTTCAGCAATTCCATAGCGGTCACGGCCTTTCTGTATGGTTAAGGGAACAGGGTACAGGGAACAGGGAACAGGGGACCGGGGCAGTGAGGAGGGAGGAGTTAGGAGTTAGGAGCATTGAATGGCTGACTTGTGCTCCTCACTCCTCACTCCTAACTCCTCACTGAACAGAGCCGTGATCAGTCGTCGGCAGGCTTGTCGGTGGCGTCGTCGGGGGAGAGGACCTCCACGATGGCCCATTCCACGCGGCGCTCGGCGATCTCCTCCACGCTGATGCGCAGGCCGAAGCATTCCACCACCGGGCGCTCGCCGTCGGCGGGGATCTCGGTCAGGCGGCTGAAGATCAGGCCGCCGAGGGTGTCGTATTCCTCGTCGGTGGGCAGCTCGATGTTAAGCGCCTCGGCCACGGTCTCCAGCTCCGCCGAGCCGGACACGCGCCAGCGGCCATCGGACAGCTTCGTGATCTCGGGCTCCTCCTTGGGGTCGAACTCATCGTAGATGTTGCCCACGATCTCCTCCAGCAGGTCCTCCAGCGTGATCAGGCCGCTGGTGCCGCCGTATTCGTCCACCACGATGGCCATGTGCTGCTTGCGGGACTGCATCTCCTGAAACAGCACGTCGGTGCGCACCGATTCCGGCACGAAGTGGGCCGGGCGGATCAGCTTGCGCAGCGGCGTGCGCTTGCCCTCCACCTGGTTGATCAGATAGTCGCGGGTGGTGAGTATGCCCAGCACGTTGTCGATGCTGTTTTCATACACCGGGAAGCGGGACAGGCCGCTGTCGGTGATGGTCTGCAATATCTCCTCGTCGGTGGAGCGGATGTCGATGGCGGTAATGTCCTTGCGGTGGATCATGCAGTCGCTGGCGTCCATGTTGTTGAACTCGAATATGTTCTCGATCATCTCGCGCTCGTCGGCCTCGATGGCGCCCTTCTCCTCGCCGATGTCCACCATCTGCATGATGTCCTCCTCGGTCACGGCGTCGCCGGCGTCGGCGGGCTTGATGTGAAAGGGCTTCAATATCAGCGCGCCCAGGAACAGCGACAGCCGGGTGACGGGGGAGAGGATGGCCAGCGTCCATTCGGCGATGGCGCTGACGCGGTCGAACAGGCCCTCCCGCCAGTGGGCGGCCAGGTGGCCGGGCATCACGCCGGCGAAGATCAGGCTGACCAGCGCGAAGGGCAGCAGGCCGCAGAAGACCGTCATGACGATGGCGATGACCGTGCCGCTGCGCTCGGCGACACGGACCATGAACAGATTGTACAGCAGGGGCCACAGCGCGGCCAGGGCGATCAGCACCAGGCAGGTCCACGCCATGCGGAACTCGCCGAACTCCGTGCGCTCCGCGCGGCGGATCAGGCGCAGGGCGCGACGGGCCTTGGCGTCGTTCTCCTCCGCCCGGCGGTTGATCTCGCCCTCGTCGAGAAAGGGAATGGCCGCGTCGGCGATGCGCACGATGGCAGCCAGCAGAAGCGCAAGCAGTGCGATAATACCCGGACCGAACGGGTCGTCCATGAAAGGGAAACCTCCTAAACAGTAATACATAATATATTATAGCATATTTTCGTTCTGTTTCATTCAGTTGAGGGAAATTTAATGTAAGGAAGCCGTGACGGGCCGCGCCGTTTGCGTTGCGGCGGCAAGCGTGTTATAATACCCTCGGTGATGATCGTGAACACATTCGAGCAGGACATGGCGCTGGCGCGTGAAATCGCCCGGCGCGTCGGGGAAGCGGGCGGCAGGGCGATGCTGGTGGGCGGCGTCGTGCGCGACGGGCTGATGGGCCTTGCGTGCAAGGACATCGACATCGAGGTCTACGGCCTTGAACCGTCAGCCCTGAAGGCGCTGCTGTCCACGCTGGGCGACGTGGTGGAGAAGGGCGCGAGCTTCGGCGTGTACGGGCTGGCGCATACGAACCTCGACGTGGCGATGCCCCGAAGGGAAAGGCGCACCGGCGACCGGCACACCGATTTTGACGTGTCCGTGGACCCGAACCTGTCCTTCGAGGCGGCCACGATGCGCCGGGACTTCACCGTCAACGCCATGATGCGCGACGCGCTGACCGGCGCGCTCATTGACCTGTGGGGCGGGCAGGCGGACCTTGAAAACCGCGTCATCCGCCGGGTGAACGACATGACCTTCCGGGAGGACGCACTGCGGGTGTTCCGGGCGGCCCAGTTCGCCGCGCGGCTGGAGGCCGGGATCGAGCCCCAGACGCTCATGCTGTGCCGGGAGATGGACGTGACCTGTCTGTCGGTGGAGCGGGTGTTTGAAGAGCTGTCCAAGGCGCTTTTGAAGGCCCGGCGGCCCTCGGTGTTCTTCCGGGCGTTGCGGGATATGGATCACCTGAAGGAGTACTTCCCGGAGCTTGAGGCCTGCGTCGGCGTCATGCAGAATCCGGTCTATCACCCGGAGGGGGACGTGTTCGAGCACACGATGCAGGTGCTGGACTGCTCCGCCGGGCTGCGGGACAGGGCAAAGTGGCCGCTGGCGTTCATGCTGTCGGCGCTGACCCATGACCTGGGCAAGGCCGTGGCCACCGAAATACAGCCGGACGGGAAGATCACCTCCTACGGCCACGAGGTCCAGGGGCTGCCGCTGTGCGACAAGCAGCTGCGCCGGCTGACGAACCAGGCGAAGCTGATCGAATACGTGAAGAACATGATGTGGCTGCACATGCGGCCCAACGTGCTGGCCAAGTGCCGGTCGAAGAAGAAAAAGACCCGCCAGCTGTTCGACCTGAGCGCGTGCCCGGAGGACCTGATCCTGCTGTCCCGGGCCGACGCCTCGGGCAAGGGCGGCGAAATGTACGACGCTGCCAACGAGGCCTTCCTGCGCGAGCGGCTGGAGGACTACCGCCGGGTGATGGAGCGCCCGATGGTGACCGGCAAGGACCTGGTGGCCGCGGGGTTGAAGCCGGGCCCGGCGTTTTCCGGGTGGCTCGACCGCGCCCGCCAGCTGCACTTCGCGGGCCTGGACCGCGAGCGCGCGCTGAAGCAGGTGCTGGCGGAGGCGGCGGGGAGACGGCAGGAATAAGGGGTTGAGCACCATTCAGGAGGAGGAGTTCTGCCATGCGCACATACATCATCGGGGCCGCTTCCGAGCCGCTGCCGCCGCTTTCCGGGGAATTTGATCCGTCGGCGGAGGCCTTTTGCGCGGGGGAGTACGCGGCCATCGACCGCTACGCCTGGGGCGGGGACTACCGGCCGGAGGCCCGGGCCTGGCTGCGCGCGGGCGGCGCGGCGCTGCATGTGCTGCTGTGCGCCCGGGAGGAGACAGTCTCCGCCCGCGTGCGCGATTTCGGCGGCCCCGTGTGGACGGACAGCTGCCTGGAGTTCTTCTTTCAGCCCTTTGACGGCGATCCGCGGTACATGAACATCGAGGTCAACGCCGCCGGGGCCGCGCTGATCGGCGTCGGCGCGGGCCGCGAGGGCCGCCGCGTGCTGGCGGCGTGCCCCCGGGGCATGGACATACGCGCCTCCCGGCACGCGGGCGGCTGGTGGGCCGTGGCCTACAGCCTGCCCTTTGCGGTGATCGGGGCGCTCTTTGGCCGGGAATTCAGGCCCGAGGGCGTCGCGCGGGGCAACTTCTACAAGTGCGACGAATCCATACACCCCCACTTCGGCAGCTGGAATCCCATCGACGCCCCCGCGCCGGACTTCCACCGGCCGGAGTGCTTCGGGGCGCTCGCCTTCGTGGAATGAATCAGAGGAGGAATGCCCATGAACGCGCCGATCGACATCACCGGCGTCGAGCTGAAAACGGAACGGCTCATACTGCGGCCCTGGCGGGAGTCTGATTTGGAGGATTTATACGCATACGCCCGGGTGGACGGCGTGGGCCAGATGGCCGGCTGGCTGCCGCACAGGGATCTGGACGAATCCCGGCGCATCCTCGACATGTTCATCCGCGAGAAGAAGACCTTCGCCCTGGAGTACGCGGGCAAGGCCGTCGGCTCGCTGGGCATCGAGACCTACGAGGAGGAGCGCTACCCGGAGCTGGCGCTGGCGGACAAGCGGGGCCGCGAGATCGGCTACGTGCTGTCCAAGGACTACTGGGGCCGCGGCCTGATGCCCGAGGCGGTGCGGGCAGTCATACGCTGGCTTTTTGAGGACGTGGGCCTGGATTTCATCATCGTGGGCCACTTCGAGCGCAACGACCGCTCCCGCCGCGTGATCGAGAAGTGCGGCTTCCAATACGTCAAGACCATCCCCTGGAAAACGGAGTACGGGCGGACGGAGACGTCGAGGGAGTATATACTGTACCGAAAGAATCCATGACGAGAGGCGGCTTCCCGCAGGAAGTCGCCTCTCGTCATGGCATTGATCGCTTACGCCAGCACCGCCTCGACCTGATGGGTCGCGGGGGCCTTGTCGGCGGGGATCACGCTGCCGTCCACGCTCTTGCCGTCCACGGTGAGGGTCAGCTTGCCCTTCTCGTCGCCGGCCTTGTTCACGATGTGGATGTTGTAGGTGCTGCCGCGGAACTTGCGGACCAGCTTGAGGTCGGTCAGCTCCTTGGGCAGGCACGGGTCGATCCTCAGGCCGTCGTAGTCGGGCCTGACGCCCAGTATGGCCTGGCTGATGGTGTAGAAGGTCCAGGCGGCGGTGCCGGTCAGCCAGCTGTTCTTGGCCTGGCCGAAGTTCGGCGCGTAGGGACCGGCCACCATCTGGCTGTACACGTAGGGCTCGGTGTAGTGCAGCTTCTGGTCCGTGATCCAGGTGGGGCAGGTGCGGCGGTAGATGTCGAAGGCCTGGCCGCCGTGGCCCAGCTTCGCCAGCGCCAGCACGATCCACGGGTTGTTGTGGCAGAAGATGCCGCCGTTCTCCTTGTATCCCGGCGGATAGGAGCTGATCTCGCCCAGCTCCAGGTGGTAGCGGGTGTAGGGCGGGGTCAGTATGGCCACGCCGTGCTCGCTGACCAGGTGCTTGAACACGGAGTCCATGGCCTTCTGGGCATAGCCCTCCTTGACGCCCACGCCGCTCATCACGATGAAGCCCTGGGGCTCGATGTAGATCTTGCCCTCGTCGCACTCGTTGCTGCCCACCTTGTTGCCCAGCGCGTCATAGGCGCGCAGGAACCACTCGCCGTCCCAGGCGTGGGTCAGTATGGCCTGCTCCATTTCGTCGTGCCAGCCGGGCACCTGCTCGGCTTCGTCCGTCCAGCCGTACAGCCGGCACAGCACCTCGTAGTCCGGGCAGACGCCGGCGAACATGCCCGCGATGAACGGGGACTCGGCGGTGCCGGATTCGTTGTTCTCGGTGGTCTGGAAGCTCTCGCCCGGGGTGTTGGAGAAGCAGTTCAGGTTCAGGCAGTCGTTCCAGTCGGCGCGGCCGATCAGCGGCAGGCCGTGGGGGCCGCGGTGCTCCAGCGTGTAGTGGAAGCTGCGGCGCAGGTGCTCCATCAGCGGCTGGGCCAGGCTGTCGTCGTTGTCGAAGGGCACCATTTCCTTCAGTATGGACAGATCGCCGGTCTCCTTCACATAGGCGGCCACGCCGAAGATCAGCCACAGCGGGTCGTCGTTGAAGCCGGAGCCGATGTCGTTGTTGCCCCGCTTGGTCAGCGGCTGGTACTGGTGATAGGCGCTGCCGTCCGGGAACTGGGTGGCCGCGATGTCCAGGATGCGCTCGCGGGCGCGGGCCGGGATCAGGTGCACGAAGCCCAGCAGGTCCTGGGTGGAATCGCGGAAGCCCATGCCGCGGCCGATGCCGGACTCATAGTAGCTGGCCGAGCGCGACATGTTGAAGGTGACCATGCACTGGTACTGGTTCCACAGGCCGGCCATGCGGTCCACGCGGATGTCACCGCTGTCCACCTGGAACGAGGAGAGCAGCTCCGTCCAGTAGGCGTTCAGCGTGGCGAAGGCGGCGTCGAACTGTTCGTCGGTCTTGAACATGTCCAGCAGCGCGTAGGCCGGGGCCTTGTTGATCACGTTGGGCGCGATGAACTTCTGGTCCTGGGGGTTCTCGCAGTAGCCCAGCACGAATATGAAGCTGGCGCTCTCGCCGCTCTTCAGCGCGCGGCGCAGGCAATGGCTGGCGATGGGGGAGAAGCCGCTGGCCACGCTGTTGTTGCTCTGATCGGCCAGGGGCACCTGCGGCTCGCCGAAGCCGTTGTAGTAGCCCAGGAAGGACGCGCGGTCGGTGTCGAAGCCGTCGATGGGCGCGTTCACCGCGTACACGGCGAAGTGGTTGCGGCGCTCGCGGTACTCGGTCTTGTGGTAGATGGCGCTGCCCTCGATCTCCACCTCGCCGGTGGAGAAGTTGCGCTGGAAGTTGGTGGAGTCGTCCTGGGCGTTCCACAGGCAGAACTCCACGAAGCTGTACAGCGACACCTTCTTCTCTTCGGCGCTCTCGTTGGTCAGGCGCACGCGAGTCACCAGCGCGTTGGTGCCGCGGGGCACGAAGGACAGCTGCTCGGCCTTCAGGCCGGCCTTGGCGCCGGTGATCTTCGTGTAGCCCAGGCCGTGGCGGCACTCATAGGCGTCCAGCTCGGCCTTCACGGGCATCCAGCCCGGGGTCCACACGCTGCCGCCGTCGTTGATGTAGAAATACTGGCCGCCGGCGTCGGTGGGCACGTTGTTGTAGCGGTAGCGGGTGATGCGCAGCATGCGGGCGTCCTTGTAGAAGCTGTAGCCGCCGCCGGTGTTG
>JAFYBB010000316.1 GCA_017540445.1 Clostridia bacterium
AACATCGTGCAGATATTGCAGAGCGTCACGCCCAGGTCGCTTGCGCTGTTTGACGAGCTGGGCGCGGGCACCGACCCCACCGAGGGCGCGGCGCTGGCCATGGCCATACTCAGCCACCTGCTGAAGATGAAGGTGACCACGATGGCCACCACCCACTACAGCGAGCTGAAGGCCTTCGCGCTGGGCACGCCGGGGGTGGAGAACGCGTCGGTGGAGTTCGACGTGCAGACGCTGCAGCCCACCTACCGGCTGTCCATCGGCGTGCCCGGCAAGAGCAACGCCTTTGAGATCTCCCGAAAGCTGGGCCTGCCGGAGTTTCTGATCGAGGACGCCAACGGGCGCCTGAGCCGGGACGCCGTGCGCTTTGAGGACGTGATCGCCAACGCCGAGTACCACCGGCAGATCGCCGAGAAGGAGCGGGCGCTGGCGGAGCAGGCCCACATCGAGACCCAGAAGCTGCGGGACGAGGCGGAGAAGCTGCAAAAAGAGCTGGAATCCCGCCGGGAGACGGAGCTGCGCAAGGCCAAGGACGAGGCCCGAAAGGTGCTGCAGAAGGCCCAGCGGGAGAGCGAGCAGATCATCGCCGACCTGAAGAAGCAGCGCTCCTCGGGCGTGAAGGAGCACGAGCTGCATGCGCTGCGCGCCCAGCTGCAAAGCGCCATCGACGACACCAGCGAGCAGATCAAGGGCGATCCCGTCGGCAGCGTGCCCACGCAGCTGAAGGTCGGGGACACCGTGCTGCTGGTGAACCTGAACGCCAAGGCCATCGTGCTGACCGAGCCGGACGCCAAGGGCGAGTGCACCGTGCAGGCGGGGGCGCTGAAGCTGAAGGCCAACATGGCCGACATGCGCACCGCCCTGCCGGACGTGCCCGCCAAGCCCAAGGGCCGCCAGCCCGCCAGGGGCGGCGGCTCCGGCGCGCACGTGTCGGTCTCTCCCCGCGCGGTGCAGACCGAGTGCGACGTGCGCGGCATGAGCCTGGAGGAGGCGCTGATGACCGTGGACATGTTCCTGGACGGCGCGATCCTGAACAAGCTGGGCCAGGTGTACATCATCCACGGCAAGGGCACCGGCACGCTCAGAAGCGGCATACAGCAGCGCCTGAAGCGCCACCCGGCGGTGAAGAGCTTCCGCCTGGGCAAGTACGGCGAGGGCGAGGACGGCGTGACCGTGGCGACGCTGAGGTGAGTAGGGAGTAGGGAGTAGGGAGTAGGGGCGGCGATGCGCCGCCCGCCAGGGGACAGGGAGTTGGAGTGCGCATGGATCGAGAATATGCTGCGTTTATCAGCTATCGCCATCTGCCGCTGGACATGGCGGTGGCCGCCCGGCTGCACAGGCGGCTGGAGGCCTATACCATCCCCAGGGCCCTGCGCCGGGAGGGGGAAAAGCGCCTGGGCCTGGTGTTCCGGGACCGGGAGGAGCTGCCGCTGACCAGCAGCCTGACCGACGACATCCACCTGGCGCTGGACCATTCCAAGTACCTGATCGTGATCTGCACGCCGGACCTGATGAAGTCCAGGTATTGCCTGGACGAGGTGAACTATTTTCTGAAGCATCACGACCGGGATCATGTGCTGGCCGTGCTGGCCTCCGGCGAACCGGCCGAGTCCTTCCCGCCCGCGCTGCTCACCGCCGTCGATCCCGGGACGGGCGCGACGCGCAACGTGGAGCCGCTGGCGGCCAATGTGGTCTGTCCGAGCATCCGGGGCAGCCTGAAGCGGCTGGACAGCGAGTTTTTGCGCCTCGTCGCGGCGATGCTGGGCTGCCCCTACGACCACCTGGCCCAGCGCCAGCGTCGGGCGCGGCGCAGGCGGCTGGCCGTCGCGACGGCGGCGGTCGTGGGCGTGCTGGCGGTGTACGCGGGCATGCTGCTTATCAAGAACCGCCAGATCAGCGACCAACTGCGCCAGACCCAGATCAACGAATCGGAGGCGCTGGCCTACCAGAGCGGCCAGCTGCTGGCCCAGGGCTACGGCGATCGGGCCGTGGAGACGGCCCTGCGGGCGCTGCCCTCGGAACAGGTCGACCGCCCCGTGGTCGCCTCCGCCGTCACGGCGCTGGCCGACGCGCTGCACGTGTACGAGCCGGGGGCGTTCGTGCCCCTGGTCCGGGTGGACCAGGATGCGAACATCATCGGCATGAAGCTGTCAAGCGACGAGAAATACCTCGTCACGCTTGACAGCAACGGCATGCTCTGGGCATATGCCGCGGCAGACGGCCGCTTGTTATGGCACACGTCCGACGACGAGTGGCATACGGATTTCGCGCTGACAGAGCGCGGTATCATCACCGATTGGAAACTGCTGGACTACGACAGCGGCGAGTCCCTGGGAACGCTGCCGGACGCGTCCCCCTACGACTGCGCCGCCCTTGTCGGGGAGGACGGCGACAGCCTGCTGGTGAGCGACGACACATCTCTGTCCATGCCCGCATGGTATGACGCGCATACAGGGGAAAGGCTGGCGAAATCGCTGGCGATTCCCTATGATTTTCTTCAGGTGATCAGGGCGGTCTGTTCGAGGGACGGCCGTTATCTCGCGCTCGTGCGCGGCGTTTCGGATGACAACGCGGGGATCTACGCACAGGAGTCGGACGCGGAGGTCCTGATCTTTGAACGCCCCGAAGCCGGGACAGCGGAACAGCTCGAGCCTGTCGCCGAATACCGGTATGCGCTCACCGCGCAGCGCACGGCCGCGTTTGCCATCGCCGCCCTCGGAGACACCGACTTCGCGTTCTTTTGCGGCGGCGACATCTACCGCCTGTCGCCTGAGTCGAAGAGCGGCGCGCGAATCGGCGGCTATGCGGCCTCGCCCGGCTACAGGACGCCCATCGCCGTGGCGGCCGGAGAGCGGCGCATACTGTGCGTGGCCGACGAATCCTACACGGTGCTGGACGCGCAGACCGGAACGGAGGTCGCTTCCGACGCCATGACGTCGAGGGGCGGCATACTGGCGGCCTTCTGGCGGGACGACGAGGAGACGAACGCCGCCTGGATCACCGAGGAAGGCGTTTGCGGGTACCTGCCGTTGGGCAGGATCGGAGAAAACCCGAGCTTCGCCGCGATGTCCATGGCCTGGCGGGTGTGTGACGCCCGAAACCGCGGGACGGCGTGCCTGGCGCTCTGCCCGAAGAGCGCGCCCCAGTCGGTGTGTCTGTACAGGGATAACGCAAACGCCGGCGCGCGGCTGATCTCCAGCGTCACTTCGGTGCAGTTCGACGGCAGGATGGAAAACCCGGGCAGGGTGACCGTTTTGGATGGCGGCACGGCGCTGCTGCGCCTCGACAGCTTTTCCGAGCAGACGGGCGCGAGCGATTATACGCTGCTGTGGCAGGCGCAGGATCGAGCGGACACGGTGTTGACCGACGATCGGCGAATCGTCCGAAACGGCTTTGGCACGGACAATGTCGTCGGCTTGACGGCCGGGGGAACCGGCCTGATACTGTTCGACGGCGTGCTTGACCTGGTCGATCAGAGCTATGCGCCCATCCTGGACCATACGCCCCGGGCCGTCCGACGCGACGGAGAATACGTGTGGGATACCCTGTTCGTGGCGAGGGCGAAGAGCGGCGCTTTGCCCGCGATGGCGGCGTATGTTCGCACGGAGGACGGCCGGAATACCGTGGACGCGTGGCACGATGGCGAAAAGGCGTGGTCTGAATCCATTCGCTTTGAGGGCGCGGACCTCAGCGGCGCGCTGCTGGACTACCCGGCGCGCATTGGCGGAAACGGGTGGGCGTCTTTTTCGCTGACGACCGGCGAAGCACCGGTCAGACGGGGCACCGCGCTGGTGGACGTTTACGGACGCGCGTCCTCCTGCATAGAATTCGGCGATCCCCTCGAGTACGTGCTGGACGCGGTCGGCGATGGGCGTGAGGACGCGCTCTATGCGCGCCTGGATTATCAGATCGACGGTATGATCCACATCTACCGGTGCGATGGGGGCGCGCTGCTCCGCGAGTATCGCTGCCCGGTTTCACCGTTTATGGTCGAGGAGATGCGCTTTGTCATGGATGACCGCCTGCTGCTGCTCCGACAGAACAACAATCGCCTGATTCTGTTGAATGTGGCGGACGGATCGACGCTCATGACGCTGGACGTGAACGACCGGTCGGATCCCAAGGATCCGCAGGCGCTCGTGACCGCCTGGAACGGGGACGAGCTGTACCTGGTGTTCCGGGACGACAGCGGGCATCTCAATGCCGGCGGGATCGTGGTGGATACGGCGGACCGGACGGTGCGCGGTCGCTATCCGCAGGCGGAAGACTATCTGCCGGCCACGGACGAGCTGCTGTGCTGGAGCGCGGACCACCGGAGCCTGTACCTGATCGAACGGTACGATTGCGCGCGCCTGATGCAAAGAGCGGCGGAGCGGCGCTCCGACATTCAATAATCGCTTACCCGCCATTCACATCCCGTTCATGGTTCTGTGCTATGCTATGGGATGGAGCAAGCTATCGAGGTGACCTGTATGACAAAGACCCGCATACTGCTGGTGGACGATGATCCGAACATCCGGCAGCTGGTGAACCTGTACCTGGTGAAGGAGGGCTTCGAGGTCGACATGGCGGACCAGGGCGACGAGGCGCTGAAGCAGTTCCGCGCGTCGCCGCCGAACCTGATGCTGCTGGACGTGATGCTTCCGGGCATGGACGGCTGGCAGGTGCTCCGGGAGGCGCGCAAGACCTCGAACATCCCCATCATCATGCTCACGGCCAAGGACGAGGTGTTCGACAAGGTGCTGGGGCTGGAGCTGGGCGCGGACGATTACATCGCCAAGCCCTTCGACATGAAGGAGCTGGTGGCCCGCATCAAGGCGGTCATCCGGCGCTACCAGGCCCCGGAGCCGGCCGAGGCCGGCAAGGAGCTGGTGTTCCCCGGCCTGACGGTGAACATCAGCCAGTATTCGGTCACCTACATGGGCAGGGAGCTGGAGATGCCCCCGAAGGAGCTGGAGCTTTTGAACTTCCTGGCCAGCCATCCCAACCAGGTGTTCACCCGCGAACAGCTGCTGGAGCAGGTGTGGGGCTACGACTACTTCGGCGATTCCCGCACCGTGGACGTGCACGTGAAGCGCCTGCGCGAAAAGCTGACCGAGGGCGAGAAGATGGGCTGGCAGATCAAGACCGTGTGGGGCGTCGGCTATAAATTCGAGGTGAAGTAGCCCATGAGGAGGAGCCTGTTCTGGCGCACCTACAGCGTGCTGCTGGCGGCGCTGCTGGCCACCATCGCGATATTCACCGGCGTGCTCGCCGCGGCCCAGCGCCAGGCGCGCCAGGAGAGCTACGAATCCGAGGTGCGCCTGCAGGCCCGGGAGGTGGCGGACTACATGTCCAACCTCAGCGCGCTCAGCTACGTCCAGAGCAACGCCACGATGCGCTACATCGTCCGGCACAAGATCTCGGAGATCTACGACAGCTACGACGCCGATATCTGGATCGTCAGCTACAACTCCGGCATGGCCTACGTGCAGTACCTGGACAAGACCTGGAACACCACCCGCAGCCTGGCCACCGACGCGGTGAAGGAGCAGCTGGCCCTGATCCAGGAGGGCAGCGAGATCCGCGCCGAGGGCCTGTTCCCGGAGCTGGAGGCGGACGGCGAGCGGATCGTCACCATCGGCGTGCCCTGGCGCTACGGCGACACGGTGGTGGGCGCGGTGCTGCTGCACATACCGGTGCGGTCGCTGCGCATCAGCATCGGCGGCGTCATCCGCCAGATATTGCCCCCGGCGGTGCTGGCGCTGGCCCTGGGCACGATACTGGCCTTCTTCCTGGCCCGCAGCCAGATCCGGCCGCTGAAGGAGATGTCCAGCGCCGTGCGCGAATTCTCCAAGGGCGATCTGACCCGCCGGGTGGACGTGCACTGCGGGGGCGAATTGCAGGAGCTGGGCGACTCCATCAACCGCATGGCGGAGGAGCTGAGCCGCCTGGAGGACTCCCGGCGCAGCTTTGTGGCCAACGTGTCCCACGAGCTGCGCTCGCCGATGACCTGCATGCGCGGCTACGTGCAGGCCATGCTGGACGGCGTGATCGACCCCGAGGACATGCCGCGCTACCTGAAGATCGTGCTGGACGAGACGGACCGGCTGACCGACCTGGTCAGGGACCTGCTGGACCTTTCCCGGCTGGAGTCGGGCAAGTTCCCGCTGACGCCGGCCCCCTTCGACGCCAACGAGCTGGTGCGCAGGAACCTGGTCAACTTCGAGCCCCGCATCGACGAGAAGCGCATCGAGGTCACCGTGGCACTGGCCGACGGCCCGCTTTACGTGATGGCGGACGCGAACCGCATCAACCAGGTGGTGTCCAACATCATCGACAACGCCGTGAAGTTCATGACCGGCGAGCACAGCCGGCTGACGGTGCGCACGGCGCGGGAGGGCGACAGCGTGCGCTTCACCATCGCCAACAACGGCCCCCGCATCGCCGAGGCGGACCTGCCCTGCATCTTCGAGCGCTTCTACAAGGCGGACAAGGCCCACACCTCCGGCCAGGGCACGGGGCTGGGGCTGTCCATCTGCCAGCGCATCATGCAGCAGCACGGCTCCGAGATCACCGTGCGCTCCGACGACAGCGAGACCGCCTTTGAATTCACGCTGCCCGCCACCGACCCGCCGGCGGAGAGACAAGCATTAAGTTAACATTATCATATTGGCATGAAAACCTTTATTGGGTATAATGGTATAGTAGAACAGGAAAGCGAGGCGTGACACCATGAAACATACCACGGCGCTGATGCGCTGCCTGACGCTGCTGCTGGCGGCGGCGATGCTCTCCGGCATGCTGGCCCTGGCCGAGCCGGCGACGCCGGCCGAGACGCCGGAGGACCATCCGGGCTATGACGCCATCTATTCCTCCAGCAACCCGATCCCCGCCATCGCGGCGCGGGTGCGCCCGGCCATCGTTCAGCTGAACACCAAGGCCGAGAGCTGGGACCCGGTGACCCGCGTGGCCGAGGTCAAGGAGATCGGCGGCGGCTCCGCCTGCTACATCCGCCAGATCGGCGAGGGCGAGGGCGGCTACATGCTGACCAACTACCACGTGGTCAAGGACGGCGACGCCTACACGGCCCTGTGGCTGGACGGCACCGAGACGGACCTGGAGCTGGTGGGCTATGACGACGGCTCCGACATCGCCATACTGAAGTTCACCGGCGCGGCCCCCGGCGGCGCGCAGCCCATACCGCTGGGCGACTCCGACAAGCTGCAGATCGGCGAGCTGGCCATCATCATCGGCAACCCCGGCACCTACACCGAGGTGTTCTTCGGCAGCGTGACCGCCGGCATCATCTCGGGCCTTGAGCGCGAGGGCGTGAACGCCGACAACTTCAGCCACAGCATCACCACCATCCAGACGGACGCGCCGATCAACGGCGGCAACTCCGGCGGCGCGCTCTTGAACGCGAAGGGCGAGATGGTGGGCATCCCCACGCTGAAGTACATGACCTTCTACGAGGGGCTGACCTTCTGCATCCCCATCAGCGTGGTGAAGGGCTTCATCGACCAGATCATCGACAACGGCAGCGTGGTGCGCCCGCGCATGGGCGTCACCGTGGTCACGCTGGACGGGCCGGACGAGCCCATGCGGCGCTATCCGCCCTGCGGCGCGCAGGTCTACTCGGTGGAGCCGGGCACGCCCGCGGACAAGGCCGGCCTGCAGGAGAAGGACGTGATCTTCGAGGCCAACGGCGCGCGCATCAAGTCCTCCCAGGACATCGTGAACGCGGTGGACAAGTGCGGCGAGGGCCAGCCGATGGAGCTGACCGTCTACCGCTACAACTACGACCCGGAGGGCAACGTCACCGGCGGCTACGAGGAGCTGCACATGACGCTTGAATTAAAGATCATCGACTGACGCGGCGGGCTGTCGCGGGAAGCCGGGGCGGCGAAGTGGCCGCCTCGGCTTCCCGCGCGCCCGGCGTGGGGGAGGAATGCCTGTGCTGATGACCGGCGCGAAGATCCTGATGGAGTGCCTGGCGGAACAGGGCGTGGACACCGTGTTCGGCTTTCCGGGGGGCACCATACTGAACGTGTACGACGAGCTGCTGAACTACCCGTCCATCCGCCACATACTGACCGCCCACGAGCAGGGGGCCTGTCACGCCGCGGACGGCTACGCCCGCGCCACCGGGCGGGTGGGCGTGTGCTTCGCCACCTCGGGCCCCGGGGCCACGAACCTGGTCACCGGCATCGCCACCGCCTACATGGATTCCTCGCCCGTGGTGTGCGTCACCTGCAACGTGGACCTGCCGCTGCTGGGCAAGGACTCGTTCCAGGAGGTGGACATCACCGGCGTCACCATGCCCATCACCAAGTGCAACTACCTGGTGCGCCGGGTGGAGGACCTGGCGGACACCGTGCGCGAGGCATTCGCCATCGCCCGCAGCGGCCGGCCCGGCCCGGTGCTGATCGACATTCCCCACAACGTGACGCAGGAGATGGGCGACTACGACCCGCTGCGCCGCGCCGAGCACGGCATGAGCGGGCGGCTGGGCCAGCTGATGAAGCGCTCCAGCCAGAACTTCCGCGCGCCGGAGCCCGACTACCGGGACATCGACGCCCTGGCGGACATGATCCGCGCGTCAAAGCGCCCGCTGATTCTCTGCGGCGGCGGCGTGGTGCGCAGCCGGGCCGACTGGGAGTTCGAGGAGTTCGCCAACCGCATCGACGCGCCGGTGGGCATCACCGTGATGGGCGCGGGCGGGTTCCGCGGGCTGAACAGGCTGTCCACGGGCCTGGTGGGCATGCACGGCAGTCAGGCCAGCAACATGGCCGTGGACGCCTGCGACCTGCTGATCGCCGTGGGCTGCCGGTTCTCGGACCGGGTGGCGCTGAAGCCCTCCAGCTTTGCCCGCAACGCCAAGGTGGTGCAGATCGACATCGACCGCAGCGAGATCAACAAGAATGTCGAAACCGCCCACCACATCGTCGGCGACGCCAGGCGGGTGCTGCAGCTGTTGAACGAGCGGCTGGAGCAGCTGGACCACACCGAGTGGAAGGACTACGTGTTCGCCTTCAAGACCCAGACCGAGTACGACGAGGCGGACGAGAGGCTCACCCCGGTGCAGGTGCTGGACGCCATCGCCCGCGCCGTGCCCCGGGACACCGTGTACACCACCGACGTGGGCCAGCACCAGATGTGGGCGATACAGCATCTGCACTTCGAGTATTCCGGCCAGCTGATCACCTCCGGCGGCTTCGGCACGATGGGCTTCGGCCTGGGCGCGGCCATCGGCGCGCAGATCGGCAACCCGGACAAGGTGGTGGTGCACATCACCGGCGACGGGAGCTTTAGGATGAACCAGTGCGAGCTTTCGACGGTGCAGCATTACGGCCTGCCCATCATCACGGTGATCTTCAACAACGGCGCGCTGGGCATGGTGCGCCAGTGGCAGAAGGTCTCCTGCGACGGCCGCTACTCCCAGACCACGCTGGACCGGGGGCCGGACTTCGTGAAGCTGGCCCGGGCCTACGGCATCGAGGGCCGCCGCGTGAATAACGCGGCGGAGCTGGAGGACGCGCTGAAGGCGGCGCTGTCCACCGGCGCGGGCATGGTGATCGACTGCGCCATCGGCATCGACGAGATGGTGCGGCCCATGGTCACCGGCGGCAGCGACATCACCCACTTCGCGGTGGACTGAGGAGGGCGCGGCGATGAACGAAATCAAGCGGCATACCCTGGCCGTGCTGGTGGACAACGAGGCCGGCGTGCTCTCCCGCGTGGCGCGGCTGTTCTCCGGCAAGGGCTACAACATCGATTCGCTGGCCGTGGGCACCACCGACGACCCCGCCGTGTCCCGCATGACCATCGAGCTGCTCACCGACGAAAAGCAGGCGCGCCTGATCTGCAGCCAGCTGCGCAAGCTGATCTGCGTGCATTCGGTCAAGCGCCTGTCCGCCGAGCGGGCCATACGGCGCGAGCTGGTGCTGATCAAGGTGTCCGCGCCCACCCACGAGGCCCGGAACGAGATCATACAGATCGCCAACATCTTCCGCGCCTCCATCATCGACGTGGCCACCGAATCGCTGACCGTCGCCCTGATCGGCGAGGACAGCAAGACCCAGGCCATCCAGAACCTGCTGACCGAGTTCGGCATACTGGAGCTGGTGCGCACCGGCACCGTGGCGCTGGAGCGCGGCCGGCTGACCATCGACGAGCAGACCAAGGAGAAGGACGAGTTCGATTACGGGAAGAACGTTCTATAGACTTTCAGGAAGGATAAAATATGGGTACATCCAATTTTGCGGTATTTGTGGATCTGGAGAACGTGGGGGCGAAGGAGTCGCTGCTGCTCTCCATCATTGAAAAGGTCAAGATTCGCGGGGACATACTGCTGGGCAAGGTCTACGGCTACACCGACCGCTACACCGACCTGAAGCCGGTGCTGCTGTCCAACACCTTCGCGGTGGTGCCGTCGCTGCGCTGGGGCAAGGTCCAGAAGAACAACCTGGACATCCAGCTGGTGATCGACGCCATGGAGGTGGCCTACACCAACCCGCTGATCGACAGCTTCTGCATCGTGTCCGGCGACAGCGACTACACGCCGCTGGTGGGCCGGCTGAAGAGCATGGGCAAGCACGTGCTGGGCATCTCCCGCTCGGAGGCGGCCAGCAGCATATTCGTGAACGCCTGCAACGAGTTCGTGTTTCTGGAGTCGGTGGCCAAGCGCCAGCCGAAGAAGAAGCCCAAGGAGGAGCGGGCCAACGAGGACGGCGACATCAACGAGCTGATCAGCCAGGTGGAGACCATCGTGGGCGACCAGACCGAGGAGCAGATGTACGCCAGCGAGCTGAAGGACACGCTGAACCGCCTGCGCCCGGACTTCTCGGAAAAGAGCTACGGCTGCGCCACCTTCGGAAAGCTGGTGGCGGCCATCACCAAGCGCTCCGACAAGCTGACCAGCTGGATGGAGAACTCCAGCCTGATGATCGGCCTGGACACCGAGGACGAGGACCAGGAGCCCAAGCTGGACAAGAACAACTGGGTGACCGCCTTTGAGCAGGCCCTGGAGCACTTCAAGGACGAGGGCTTCGACCGCGTGAACCCGTCGATCCTGAAGGCCACCATACAGGCCGACTACCCCAGCTTTGAGGAGAAGCAGATCGGCTTCAAGCGCTTCAGCGACGTGATGAAGGCGCTGGAGAAGCGGGGGCTGCTGGTCATCGAGATGGATGACGCGCACACGATGCTGCTGAGGATATGCTGACCTGCCGGGCGGGCAGGAGAAAACGGACGGAGGAATGACAGTATGACCTGGGATCTTTCCAAGCTGTATGCCGGCTTTGACGCGCCGGAATTTCTGAGCGATGTGGAGGAACTGAAGCGCTCCGCCGACGCCGCGGTGGAGCAGGCCCGCGCCATGGAGGTCTCCGTGCCGGCGCTGGAGGCGGTCATCCGCGCCAGCGAAAAGCTGGAGACGTTGACCATCAGGGTGATGAGCTTTACCTACCTGACGATGGCGGCGGACGCCAACTGCGAGGCGGCCACGGCGGCCTATGGGCGGCTCCTGCCGTACATGACGCGGCTGGAGGAGGCCAACAGCGCCCTGAGCGCCAAGCTGGGCAAGGCGCAGGACCTGGACGCGCTGATCGAAAAAAGCGAGCTGCTGAAGGCCCACGCCTTTATGCTGAAGAAGCTGCAGCGCAGCGCGAAGCACGTGATCGACCCGGCGCTGGAGCCCACGGTGCTGAAGATGCAGATGACCGGCGGCTCGGCCTGGGAGCGCCTGCGGGACCAGCTGGACGCGAACCACACGGTGGACATCGAGATCGACGGCGAGAAGAAGTCGCTGCCGCTGTCCGCGGTGCGCGGCATGGCCAACAGCCCGGACGCGAACGTGCGCAGAAGAGCCTACGAGGCGGAGCTGGCCGCCTATCCGAAGCTGGAGATCCCGATGGCGGCCTGCCTGAACGGCATCAAGGGCGAGGCGCTGACGCTGTGCGAACTGAAGCACTTCGACAGCGTGCTGGACATGGCGCTGGATGTTTCCAACATGGACCGGGCCACGCTGGACGCGCTGCTTCAGGCCATGGAGGAGAGCCTGCCCATGTTCCGCCGCTACTTTAAGCTAAAGGCGCGGATGCTGGGCTACGGGGGCGGATTGAAGTTCTACGACCTGTTCGCGCCGGTGGGGAAGATGAGCACCGAGTACACCCCCGAGGACGCCCGGGAGATACTGGTCCGGGAGTTCGGCGCGTTCAGCCCCCGCATGGCGAACATGATCAGCCGCGCCTTTGACGAGCGCTGGATCGACATGTTCCCCCGGGAGGGCAAGAGCGGCGGCGCGTTCTGCAGCGGCGTGCACCCGCTGGGCATCAGCTACGTGCTGACCAACTTCGAGGGCAGCTACGGCTCCGTGGGCACGCTGGCCCACGAGCTGGGCCACGCCTACCACAACGAGTGCATGCGGGACGTGCCCGTGCTGATGAGCGACTACCCGATGCCGCTTGCCGAGACGGCCTCCATATTCAACGAGACCTATCTGGCCCAGAGCATACTCCGGCAGGCGGACCGGGAAACCCGCATCGCCATACTGGAGCAGCAGCTTTCCGACGCGGCCCAGGTGATCGTGGACATCCTCAGCCGCTTCCTGTTCGAGAAGGAGGTGGTGGAGCGCCGCGCCGACACCACGCTGAGCCCCCGGGAGCTGTGCGACATCATGCTTTCCGCCCAGAGGAAGACCTACGGCGACGGCCTGGACCCGGAGTACATGCACCCCTACATGTGGGCCTGCAAGAGCCACTACTACTCCACCGACGTGCACTTCTACAACTTCCCCTACGCCTTCGGCCAGCTGTTCGCGGTGGGCGTGTACGCGCTGTACGAAAAGCAGGGCGCGGCGTTCTTGCCGGTGTACGAGCGGCTGCTGCGCTCGGCGGGCAGCGGCGACGTGCGGGACGTGGCCGCCGGCGTGGGCATCGACGTGGCGGACGTGAACTTCTGGCGCGCGGGCCTGAAGGTGTTCGAGGACAAGCTGAACGCGCTGGAAGCGCTGGCGAACGACTGAATCCCATCATCATCAAGGAGGAATGACCCATGAAGAAGCTGTATCGAGTGTTGGCCCTGGCGCTGCTGCTGGCGCTGGTGGCAGGAATCGTGCCCGCGATGACCGAGCCCCTGATTGAGCCCAGCCTGATCGTCAAAAAGCTGTATGCCAGCACGGGCTCTGTCTGGCTGGGGGATCTCATGAAGGACTGGAAGCACGATTGCATTTCCGTCAAGTCCAACAATCCCGCGGTACTTCAGGTGAACAAGGACAATCCCTGGGCGATCACCCCCAAGAAGGCCGGCAGGGCCAAGCTGACCGTCACCTACATGGCCGAGCTGGGTCCAAAGAAGATGTCCGCCTGGTACACGGTGGAGAAGTATCCCAAGCCCATCAAGCAGCTCCTGATCAACGGCAAGAGCATCAAGCTGGTCAACGACGACAGGCTTCAATACCTTTACTGGCCCGATGACGACGATAAGCCGGCCGAAGTGCTCATCCACCTGACGCCCGCCAAGGGCTGGAAGATCGCCGGGATCAAGGCCTATACCTACAACGCCTACAAGAACAGCGGCAAGCATTCAAAGCTGACCGTCAGGGACAACGTGAAGTTCACGGTGAAGGTCGATTACGAGGCCGTCATCACCTATACCCTGAAGAAGGGCTCGTCGAAGTTTGTCTACACCGTAAGCGTCTTGCGCGCCGGCGAATGATTTGCCCGCGCGCCGAAGGCCGTCTCCGATGGAGCGGCCTTCGGCGCGCTTTGGTGTGAACGGGAATAACGCCGGGGATATTGACCGCCGCGGCGCGTTTGGCTATAATATAATCAGAATAATATAGCGTAAACGAAGGCGCGGCCTTCTTGACATGAGGTGATGGATGTGACACGCAGCATACGGCGCGGCCGAAGGGCCCTGGCGCTGATCGCGGCGCTGGCGGCGCTGGCGGCGGGGATTGCCGCCGCCCTGGCGGAGGACGCCGAAGGCGCCGCGCTTTACATGGAAAACGAGTGGAATTACGTGGACGCCTCCATGGACGTCTCCGCCGGCATCCCCGAGGACGCGGAGGGCGTGCTCGGCCGCATCCGGGAGACGGGCGTGCTGCGGGTGGCCACCGAGCCCTATTTCCCGCCCCAGGAGTTCATCGACCCGCGGCTTGAGGGCCAGGACAGCTACGTGGGCGCGGACATGGAGATGGCCCGCCTGATCGCGCAGAAAATGGGCGTGACGCTGGAGATCGTGCCGATGGCCTTCAGCGAGGTGCTGAACGCGGTGGCCGAGGGCAGCTGCGACCTGGCGATCTCCGCGCTCATGTACATGCCGGGGCGCGCCGCCCGCATGGCGCTGTCCAAGGGCTACAACTTCAGCGGCGAGAACGCGGGCAGCGGGCTGATGATCCGGTCCGCCGACAGCGCGGCCATCACCGGCATCGAGAGCCTGGAGGGCCGCAACATCATCGCCCAGAGCGGCTCCATGCAGGAGGCGCTGATGGCCGAGCACGTGTACAACTACCATCAGTTCAGGCGCGTGTCCGTGATGCAGGACGTGTACGACGCCCTCGAAAACGGCAGCGCCGACGCGGCGATGGTGGACATCGAGAGCGGCGGCGCCTATATCGACGGCAATCCGGAGTGCGGCCTGACGCTGGTGCCCGGTCTCCGGTACATGCCGGGGGAGGCGTTCGACGGCGACCGCGTGGCGGCCCGCAAGGGCGAGAACCAGCTGATCGCCTTCGTCAACGGCGTGATCGACGAGCTGCTGGAATCCGGCCAGTACCGCGCCTGGATGGAGCAGTACGCGGCCCGGGCGGACGAGCTGGGCATGTAAACCGGCGGGATTTGTTCCAAGGCAGGAGGGATCAGACAAGTGAAGCAATGGAAGACACCTCTGATCGGTCTGTTTGTCATTGTATGCATACTGATGAATTACTATGGGCGCATGCTGGCACTGCGCTTCAACCTGCCCCTGTGGAT
>JAFYBB010000317.1 GCA_017540445.1 Clostridia bacterium
CATCTGGCCCTGCAGCTCAGCGCCCTGCTTGGCGTCGAAGCCGACGTAATAGGTCTTGTCGTTGAAGGTCAGCGCGTCCATGTCGAGCTCGCCGGTGGTGCTGTTGGAGGGCTGGCGGTTGAACCAGATGATGGGCTTCTGGTCGTTGGAGGCCAGAGCGACGGAGACGATGCTCAGCAGCATCAGAGAAACCAGAACCAGAGACAGGATCTTCTTCACAGGTATGCATCTCCTTCAAAAATGTCTATTCCAACGTGGCTCGGCCACGGTGAAACCCAAGCAAATGACTCATCATGCATTGCTGTAACTGTACTCATTTTACTGTTTTTTTGACCGATTGTCAACTGAAATGTTCGGATTTTGCCGCGTTTTGCCCTGTTTGCACAGGAAGTTAACACAAATATTCGTAAAAAAAGTTTACGCGCGGATGATCGTGCCGCCCAGCTTCTTCTGGCGGGCCTTGTCGGCGTACAGCCTGTCGTCGGCCCGCTGCATGCAGCGCTGGAACGTGTCGTCCTTCGCGGCCAGCTCGTCGTAGCCGGCGCCGATGGAGAGCAGGTAGGGCGCGTTTTCGTTCCGGCAGCGCGCCTCGATCTGCCCGCGGATCTTCGCGATCAGCGGCTCGACCTCGTCGTCCGAAGCCGGGTGGAGGATCAGTATGAACTCGTCGCCGCCGTAGCGGGCGAGGAACATGGGCGTGCTGTGGTTGCGCACCACGCTGCGCAGGCTCTCGGCCACGAGGATCAGCGCCCGGTCGCCCTCGGCGTGGCCGAAGGTGTCGTTGATGGCCTTGAAGTCGTTGATGTCGAACATGACCACGAAGGTCCGCCGGCCTTCGCGGCGCATGTTCGTTCTGATCGAGGTGTAGTGCAGCAGCTGCCCCCGGTTGTTCAGCCCCGTCAGCGGGTCCGTGGAGATCTGGGTGTCCATGGCGCTGATGTAGAAGACCAGCATCAGTATCGCGCAGCAGAAGCAGAAGATCGGCGTCTCCGGCAGCAGCACGACCTGGATCAGGCCGCCGAGGATGACCATCAGCGGGAAGAAGCCCACGAACAGGTGCTTCTTGCGCTCGATGGGGCTCTCCTCGCGCCGCGCCTGCTTCACGGTGTAGCCGAGGACCGCGGCGATGTAGACGCAGGGGACGGTGATCTGGAAGGCGAAATAGGGGGCCTGCAGATCGAGCCCCTCGCTGAGCAGCACCCGGGGCGCGATCAGATAGGTGAGGATGAGCGCGACGGTGGAGCCGACGAAGGGCAGCAGCGTCAGGACCTTGCACAGGTGCTTGTCCCGGTAGGGCACCTGCTCGACGGCCATCACGTAGCGCAGCCAGCAGTAGGTGATGGCGGACATGAGCACGCAGTTGGAGAAATTCGTGGTCAGCACGGTGAAGTGGTTTCGCGGCAGCATGCCGGCGATCACCGCCGCCCAGATCGCGTCGGAGACGAAATAGAGCATGAACGCGATCAGCGCGTGGTCGTATTTGATTTGCTTGTCCTGCCGGTCCACGCTGAACAGGTCGCGCCCGAGCATGATCCCGAATATGACCACGCAGACGATGCTCGCCTCGGTATAGTAGATGAAGTATTCGGACATCGCTTGCTTCCCTTCCTTGACAGGCGGCGGCACGGCTGCCGGCACGCCGCCCGGTATGGATTTGGCGGTTCCCCCGCAGATACCCCAAACAAACCCATACTATCATTCTATCACAGCGCGTGTGTCCTGTCAATTCAATGATTCGCACACATGGCTGAAATCACCAGTGACAGACCTTTGATTCTTAACATGCTTCCTGTATACTATCTGATACCAATACACACGGGGGAAACGCCAATTGAGCAAGGTCAAACACCGGATAGAGGCCGGCCGGCTGCCGCTGCTGCCGCTGAGGGGAGTCGTGGTATTTCCGAATACGGTCGTCACCATAGACGCCGCGAGGGATCGCTCCATCGCCGCGGTGCGCGCCGCGGCCCAGGGCGAGGACCAGCGGCTGTTTGTGGTCGCCCAGCGCAACACGCTGGCGGAGCACCCGGCGCTGGAGGACCTGTACACGATGGGCGCCGTCGCCGTGGTGAAGCAGGTGCTGCACCTGCCCGACGGCACCGTGCGGGTGCTGCTGGAGGGCCGCGAAAGGGCCATGCTGCTCAAGGTGTTTGAGGAGGACGCGCTGCAGCGCGCCGAGATCGCGACGGTGACGCCCGACGATATGCCGTACACCGACGCCTCCCAGCGGGCGCTGATGCGCGCCGTTCGGGCGCTGTCGGTCCAGGCCTGCCGCGCCCGCGACATCAACATGCCGGAATTGGTGCAGGCCATAGAGGGCGAGCGCAACCCCTCGGTGCTCAGCGACGTGGCCGCGTCCAACCTGCTCACCCAGATCGAGGACAGGCAGGCGCTTTTGGAGTGCGTGGACGTAAACCAGCGGCTGCAGCTGCTGCTGGAAAAGCTGGCGGACGAGATCCAGATCGCCGAGCTCGAGGAGCGCATACACGCCCGCGTCCAGGAGTATATGGACAAGGCCAACCATGAATACTACCTGCGGGAGCAGATTCACGCCATACAGGAGGAACTGGGCGACGACGAGGACGAGGAGGTCACCGAGCTGCGCAGGCGCATACAGGCCTCCAAGCTGCCCCCGGCCGCCCGGGAGCACGTGGAGAAGGAGCTGAAGCGGCTGGCCCGCAGCTCCGTGCACGCGCCGGAGAGCGGCGTCAGCCAGAACTACATCGAGTACATGCTGGAGCTGCCCTGGGACGTGTACGACCCCTCTTCCATAGACATCGCGAAGGCGCGGAAGATCCTCGAGGCCGACCACTACGGCATGGAGGACGTCAAGCGCCGCCTGATCGAGTACCTGGCGGTGCGCTCCGTGGCCGCCGACAAGCTGAAGAGCCCGATCATCTGCCTGGTGGGCCCGCCCGGCGTGGGCAAGACCTCCATCGCCCAGTCCATCGCGCGGGCGCTGGACCGGAAGTTCACGCGGCTCTCTCTGGGCGGCGTGCACGACGAGGCCGAGATCCGCGGCCACCGCAAGACCTACGTGGGGGCGATGCCGGGGCGCATCATCTCCGCCATACGCCAGTGCAAGGCGATGAACCCGGTGTTCCTGCTGGACGAGATCGACAAGCTGTCCCGGGACATGCGGGGCGATCCGGCCTCCGCGATGCTGGAGGCGCTGGACCCGGCCCAGAACAACGCCTTCCGGGACCACTACCTGGAGGTGCCCTTCGACCTGTCGGACGTGATGTTCATCACCACGGCCAATTCGCTGGATTCCATCGACCCGGCGCTGCTGGACCGCATGGAGGTCATCGAGGTGCCCAGCTACACCGGCGAGGAGAAGCTGCAGATCGCCAAGCGCCACCTGCTGCCCAAGCAGCGCGAGGCGCACAACCTGTCCAAGGGCCAGCTGAAGCTGTCGGACAAGGCCATCGAGGCGCTGATCGACGGCTATACCCGGGAGTCGGGCGTGCGCACGCTGGAGCGGCAGATCGCCCAGCTGTGCCGCCGGGCGACGCTGCACCTGATGGAGCACCCCGAGGATAAGGGCGTGTCCGTGAAGCCCGGGGACCTGAAGGCCTATTTGGGCGCGCCGCGGTATCTGCGCCAGCCCGTGGCCGAGCGCGCCGAGGTGGGCGTGGTCAACGGCCTGGCCTGGACCAGCGTGGGCGGCGAGGTCATGCCGGTGGAGGCGGTCTGCTTTCCCGGCAAGGGCGGCATGAAGCTGACCGGCAAGCTGGGCGAGGTCATGAAGGAGTCGGCGGAGCTGGCCCGCAGCGTGGTGCGCGCGCGGCTTGGGGCCTGGGGCGCGGAACCGGACTTCTTTGACAAGCACGACGTGCACATCCACGTGCCGGAGGGCGCGGTGCCCAAGGACGGCCCCTCGGCGGGCGTGGCGCTCAGCTGCGCGCTGATGTCGGCGGTCACAGGCTTCGCGGCCAGCGGGGGCTTCGCCATGACCGGCGAGATCACGCTGCACGGCCGGGTGCTGCCCATCGGCGGCGTGAAGGAGAAGCTGCTCGCGGCCTACCGGCAGGGCATCACCCGCATACTGCTGCCCCGGGAGAACGAGAAGGACCTGGAGAAGATCGACGGCGACATCCTGAAGAAATTCGACATACGCCTCCTGGACCGCGTGGACGAGGCGCTGGACGCCGTGCTCATTCGGGAAGCCGAGCGGCAGGCGGGGTGAGCGCCATGACGATCAAGAAGTCGAAATTCGTGGCGTCGCTGAGCGGCTTTGGCCCGTTTCCCGGCCAGGGCCTGCCGGAGATCGCAATGGCGGGCAAGTCCAATGTGGGCAAGTCGTCGCTGATCAACAACCTGACCGGCAATTCCCACCTGGCCCGCACCTCGGCCGAGCCCGGCAAGACGCGGCTGGTGAACCTGTTTCTGATCAACGAGGCGTTCTTCCTGGTGGACCTGCCCGGCTACGGCTTTGCCCGCGCGCCGAAGCAGGAGAAGCAGAAGTGGGCGGCCATGATCGAGGGCTACCTGCGCGGCTCAACGCATTTGCGGCGGGTGTTCCAGCTGGTGGACATACGCCACGCGCCCACGGAGGACGACCAGCTGATGGTGGAATACCTGCGGCACTACCAGATCCCCTTCACCGTGGTGGCTACCAAGGCGGACAAGCTGTCCAGGGCGCAGCGGGGCAGGAGCATACCGGTCATCTGCCGCACGCTGGGCGTGCAGCCCTGGGAGGTCCTGACGCACTCGTCGAAGGACGGCACGGGAAGGGATCGGCTGCTGGAGCTGATCGAGGGCGAACTGAACGAGGATACCGAACCGGCGGAACCGGATGGGGGAGCGCCGGAGCAAAACGACCTATAACACAGGCACGCCGTTTATCGGCCGAAGGG
>JAFYBB010000318.1 GCA_017540445.1 Clostridia bacterium
ATATAATATATTATGAACTGTTGCAAGTAACCATGTCCGACTCCAGGCATGGATTCTTTGGTTTACCGAGGGGAGATCAGGGCCAGCATGTTACAGGTCAGCTTCGACAACTATACCGGTGCGGGCGACGTCGCGGTCATTTCCATCTGCATCGTCATGGGCATACTGTTGCTGACATCCTACGTCAGCCGCTCTGGCAGCCTCCGCGTATTCATCTCCATCATCGGCATGCTGGCGGCCGCCGCGGCGGTGAACCTGACCTATCACGTCCTGTTGAACCTGAAAAGCTCCATACCCGTCGTTCCGGTCTGCATACTGCACATACTCTACAACGCGCTGCTGTTCGGCGTGTTCTTCCTGTTCACCAGATATGTCGTGATCGTCTCCGGCCTGGCGCCGCCAAAGGCCATGCGGGCCGAACTCATCGCCGGCGCGCTGCTGGTGCTCATGGTCGGCGCCGACATCTACCAGACGGCCAGCGGCACCGGGTTCAGGGTAATGCCCACGGGCGAGGTCGTGAACCCGAGGAACCCGTTCATGATCGGCTATGTGCTGTTCGTCATACTGCTGGCGCTGCTGATGCGGCAGGCGCAAAGCCGCCTCTACAGGCAGGTGATGAACGGCTTCTACGGCACCATGATCGTCGCCGTGCTCATCCACATGATCCAGATATCGCTGCACCGCTCGTCGCTGACGACGATGACCTTCGTGTTCCCCGTGATCGCCATGATGTACATCATGCACTCCAACCCCTACAACGTGACGCTGGGCACCGTGGACATCCGCGCCATGGAGGACATGGTGCGGACGATGTACATCCGGAAAGAGCCGTTCATATTCATCAGCCTCCTGCTGCCGGAGTACGACGCGGAGGGCAAGGAGCTTCCGGAGGGCGTTCAGGCCACGGTCCGCAAGTTCTCGGTGAAGTACTTCCGCAACTGCGTGCTGTTCCAGCTGGGCAACGGCAACATCGTGCTGATGGCCTCCAAGCGCCGCAACACAGACTGCGAAAAGCGCATCGAGAACCTGCTGAAGGATTTCCAGTGGGCCTATCAGCACTTCCAGCTGGCCTACAAGATCGTGGTCGGCGAATCCGTCGACGAGATCAGCAAAAAGAACGAATACGCCAGCCTCATCCGAAGCGTGCAGCGCGGCCTGCCGGAAAACACCGTGTACCGGATGGGGCCGGAGGACGTGACCCGCTTCAACCAGAACGAATACATACTGCAGGCGCTGGCGGACATCAACAACCGCCGGGACATCGACGACGAGCGCGTGCTGGCCTTCTGCCAGCCGGTGTACAACCTGCAGACCGGGCGCTTCGACACGGCGGAGGCGCTGATGCGGCTGAAGCTGGACGGCATGGGCCTGGTGACGCCGGACAAGTTCATACCGCTGGCGGAGGACTACGGCTACATCCACATGCTCACGGAGATCATACTGCACAAGACCTGCAAGGAGATCCGCCGGCTGACCGAGGAGGGCTTCCAGCTCAGCCGGATCAGCGTGAACGTGTCGGCGCTGGAGCTGAAGGACAGCGGCTTCTGCGCGGACATCAGCGAAATCATCGCCCACAACGGCATCCCCGGCCGCATGATCGCGATCGAGCTGACCGAATCCCGCAGCGAGAAGGACTTCATCATCATGAAGCAGAAGATCGAGGAGCTGCGCCAGCAGGGCATCCGCTTCTACCTGGACGACTTCGGCACCGGTTACTCCAACATGGAGCGCATCGTGGAGCTGCCCTTCGACATCATCAAGTTCGACCGCTCGCTGGTGATCGCCAGCGCGTCCAGCGACCGCTCCGGCAAGATCGTGGAGAACATGGCCCACATGTTCAAGGACATGAAATACGCCATACTGTTCGAGGGCGTCGAGGACGCCTCGGACGAGGACCGCTGCAAGGAGATGTCCGCCTCGTATCTGCAGGGCTTCAAGTACTCCCGCCCCGTGCCCATCGAGAAGCTGCGGGAATACCTGCCCAAGGCGGGTTGAGCGCGAACGCAACTCAGCGCCTGTCTTTGCTCCTGCCAGTAACGCAGAGTGCCGCCCGACACCGGGCGGCACTCTGCGTTACTGGTCGTGAGTCACGGGGACAGGTTCCTTGACTCAACCCCGCCCCCTTCCCTGCCCTGCTGCCGGACGCACAGGGCGTAGAACGCGATGGACGCCAGCTGGAGAGACGTGGAGATCAGCGCCAGCCAGACAGGGCTCCGGTCGTACAGCGCGCCCATCAGCCAGCTGCCGAGAAACCACGCCACGCCAAAGCCGGTCTCGAATATGCCAAAGCCGGTGCTGCGCATGGCGCGCGGCACGATGGCGGTGACGGCGGCCTTCATGATGCTCTCCTGCGCGCCCATGCCGACGCCCCAGAGCACGATGCCCGCGCCCATCAGCACCGGGCTTTCGGTCAGGAACACCAGCCCAGCGAAGAAGGCGCTGCAGAGCGTCGAGATCATCAGCGCCTTCAGGCCGATTTTGTCGAAAAGCCCGCCGAAGAACAGCGCGGCAAAGGCGTCCACCCCCATGGCCGCCGCGTACAGCAGGCTCAGCGCGGCCTCGGGAAAGGCCCGGGTCTTCGCGGCATGGAGCGTGATCAGCGTGAAATCGGCAAAGCCGAACGCGAACAGGCCTATGGCGATCATGTAGTACACGAAGGATTTCTTCAGGCAAAACGCCTCCGGCACCTCCGCCGTCTTTTCAAAGCGCTCCGGGTTCGGATACCGGTGCTTCGAGTACAAAACCAGCGCGATGGTGATCAGCGCCGGCACGCCCAGGGCGACAAAGCACAGCCGGTAGGTGGAAAACAGGCTCGACGTGCCCTTGATGGCCGCGATCGCAAACAGCGCGGCCGGCCCGATAAACGCCCCCAGCTGGTCCAAAAACTCCAGAAAGGCAAAGCCCTTGCCGGCGCCGACCTCGCTGGCGGCAAAGCTGACCAGGGTGTTCTTGGCCGGCTTCTTCACGGCCTTGCCGATCCGCTCCAGCACCACCAGCGCGCAGGCGACCGCCCAGCCGTTTTCGGGGATCAGCGCCAGCGCCGGTATCGCCAGCACCTGCAGCGCGTATCCGGCGATGACCAGCGTCCAGTACCTTCCCGTCCGGTCGGCGACGAAGCCGGACAGCAGGCGCAGCGAATAGCCGCACAGCTCCCCAAAGCCGGAGATGAAGCCGATGGTGGCCGCCGACGCCCCGGCCAGATTCAGGTATTCCCCCAGTATGCTTCGCGCGCCCTCGTGGGTCATGTCCGAGAACAGGCTCACCACGCCCATCAGCACGATGAACGCCATCGCGCCGCCAAGCCGCTTTCTTTCCGGTCGCATATTGCCTCCCGCGCCGGGTTCGGATGTGACCGCCCGGCGGTTCCTTTCAGTATACCACTTTTCCGCCGCGCTGCATAGCAGTAATTCTGTTTTGATGCGAAATCGCGGTTGATTGACGGCCCGGTTTTTGCTATAATGTTTGTCGGATACATACCGATCACCGAACGGATGGAGGACTGAGCATGCTGACCCTGGAACGCGCGCGGGAACTGAACAACACCATGGTGACCGAGGAGCACCTGCTGATCCACGCATTGAACGTCTCCTACGCCATGGGCGCGATGGCCCGGCACTTTGGCGAGGACGTGGAGCACTGGCAGGCCATCGGCCTGCTGCACGACTACGACTATGAAAAGTACCCCGACGAGCACCTGCAGCACACCGAAACCCCGCTGCTGGCCGCCGGCGTCGCGCCGGACGAGGTGCGCGCGATACTCTCCCACGGCTACGGCATCTGCACCGACGTTGAGCCGCTCACCAACCTCGAGAAATCGCTGTACACCGTGGACGAGCTGACGGGCATCATACAGGCCTGCGCCCGCATGCGGCCCAAGGGCATCACCGATCTTGAGATCAAGAGCTTCATGAAGAAGTTCAAGGACAAAAAGTTCGCCGCCAAGTGCGACCGCGAGCTGGTGCTGAAGGGCTGCGGGATGCTGGGCATGGACGTGAAGGACGTGGCGGAAATCTGCATCGAGGGCATGCGGGAGCACGCGGCCGAGATCGGCCTGCTGGGCACGGAGGCCTGAGGCGGTCACAGACAGATACCAACCGGACCGAATGACAAGGAGGATACTATGCGCATATTTACCGGATTCCAACACGGCGTCAACCTGGGCGGGTGGCTCTCGCAGTGCGACGCCACCACCGAGGCCCACTTCAACACCTTTATCACCGAGGCCGACATCCGGCGCATTCAGGACATGGGCCTGGACCACGTGCGCCTGCCCGTGGACTACAACTGGATCGAGGACGAGGCCGGCGCGCCCATCGAGGCGGGCATGAAGCACATCGACGACTGCGTGGGCTGGTGCGAGGCCGCGGGGCTCAACCTGCTGCTGGACCTGCACAAGGCCTTCGGGTACACCTTCGACCCGCTGGAGAAGGACGCCGACCGGGAGATCTTCTTCCACGACGCGGCGCTGCAGGCCCGCTTCATCGCGCTTTGGCAGCGGCTGGCCCGCCGGTACGGCCCCCGCGCGAACGTGGCCTTCGACCTGCTGAACGAGGTCATCTCCCCCAACGTGGCCGAGCCCTGGAACGACATCGTCGAGCGGACCATCTCCGCCATACGCGAGATCGCCCCCGACACCTGGATCGTGGTGGGCGGCGTGTGCTACAACAACGTGCGCAGCGTGCCGCTGCTGGCGCCGCCCCACGACGAGCGGGTGGTGTACAACTTCCACTGCTACGAGCCGATGGTGTTCACGCACCAGAAGGCCTACTGGGTCGAGGGCATGCCCGACGACCTGGACGTGGCCTATCCCGACGCGCTGGAGCGCTACGTGGCGCTGTCGAAGCAGCTGTCCTTCGACCTGGCCGGGGCCATCGAGGGCCAGGACGTCAAGGAACTGGGGCCGGAGCTGTTCGAGGCGCTGTTCGCCCCGGCGCTGGAGGCCGCCAAGCGCAACGACGCGCCGCTGTACTGCGGCGAGTACGGCGTCATCGACCGCGCGGACACGGCGGACACGGTGCGCTGGCTGAAGGACATCAGCGAGGTGTTCAACCGGCACGGCATCGGCCGGGCGCTGTGGAACTACAAGCGCAAGGACTTCGGGCTCATCGACGCGCACTACGATCCGGTGCGCGACGCGATGGTCGAGCTGCTGTGAGCGCGGAGGCCTTCGCGCCTCCACGCTCCTCCCATACAGATGTGATTGAAGGGAACGGCCATGTCGACTGCCATCCATATTGAGCTGAACGCGCTGTGCATACTGATCCTCTATGCCATCGCGCACCAGACCCTCGCCAACGTCAACCAGCAGATGAACCGGGTGCTGTTCCGCTGCATGGTGTACGGCGTCATCGTTCAGCTGGCGCTGGACATACTGTGGCGGCTGATCGAAGGGCGCGTCTTTCCCGGCGCGATCCTGGCCAATCGCGTCGTCAACGCGCTGTATCTGTCGGCAGGGGTCGTACTGGGCTGCATACTGTATCTGTATGTGCTGGAGACGCTGGGATACGCGATCACCCGAAGGCTGCAGACCCTCGTGATGATCCCCGGGCTGCTGTTTTTGGGGCTGAACATCATCTCCATCTGGACCGGGTGGAGCTTCACGGTGTCCCCGGAGAACGTCTACGCCCACGGCCCGCTGTTCTGGCTTCAGATGATCGGCGCCTACGGCATGATGGGGCTGTCGCTGACGCACCTGATCTTCTACATCCTCCGCGGCGTCAATCGCGTCCCACGCCAGACCGTGATGTCACTGCTGAGCTTTTACTTCATACCGATCGTGGGCGCCGTCGTCAGCCTGTTCTACACCGGCATGCCCGGCGTGTGGACCTGCTCGGCCGTTTCCCTGGTGCTGCTCTACCTCTACGATCAGGACAACGAGATCGTCCGGGACGGCCTCACCGGGCTGAACAACCGCAAGACGCTGAGCGGCGTCTACGGCGAATACGTGAAGCAGGTCGGTCCGCAGCGAGCGCTGTACCTGTTCATGATGGACCTGGACAGCTTCAAGCAGATCAACGACACGATGGGCCACCCCGTGGGCGACCAGGCGCTGGTCGCCGCGGCCAACATACTGTCCGCCTCGATGGTGGGCCAGAAGGGCATACTGGCCCGCTACGGCGGCGACGAGTTCCTGATCATGGCCTTCTTCGAGGGCGATGAGGCGGCCGAGGCGTTCAGGCGGTCCATCGGCAGGGGCTTTGCCGAATACCGGCAAAAGCACAACCCGCCCTACACGTTCTCCGTGAGCGTGGGCTACACCCGGTATCGCGGCGACATGGCGCTGGAGGCCCTGGTGGAGGAAGCGGACGAGGCGCTGTACAGGGAAAAGCAGCGCGTCAAGGCGAAGCGTTAGCCCGCCGCCCTGCGACCGATGAACGACGAAGCGCTGGAGAGAAGGGTGTGCGCCGCGATCTGCCACGGCGACGGCCTGAAGGCCCGGGAGATCGCGGGCCTGCTTGGCCTGGACCGCGGCGCGGTCAACCGCGTGCTGTACGCGTCGCCGCTGCTCAGGGAGCTGTGCTATCAGGACAGGGATTACCGCTGGCACGGCATCATCAAACAGGCCCGGCCCCACGCCGGGCTGTTTGAGTTTTCCGGCTACTACGGCCAGGTCTGCGATTTTCTGGATCTGACCGAGGGCGAATGGATGGGCCGCATGGCGGAGGGCTGCGGGCGGATCGGGCGCAGCCTGAACGACCGGCGGGGGCTGTTGCACTCGTTCCGCGACTGCCGGGCGCAGATGGCGCGGCTGTTTGCCGATTTGACCGACATGGCGGGCGACGCCTGCCTGAGCTGGGAGATCGCCTTTGAATTCCGCCTGAAGCGGGCCCGCCGCGTGCGCATCTACGCCGACGTGCTCGTGATCACCGAGGACAGGGTTTTCTCGCTGGAGTTCAAAATGAAAGACGCCCCGGACCCGCAGGACGTGGCCCAGGCGGCGAAGTACGTGCCCTATTTGGAAATCGTGTTCGGCCCGGACTACGAGGTGATCCCCGCCCTGGTGCTCACCGACGCGCGGGAGACCTTCGACTTTGCCTCGATCGGCGACACCGGGTCCATACTCCCCTACTGCTCGGGGGACATGCTTTTCAACGTGTTTGACGAATACTTGGGGTTTTTATCCGAAACATGAGTCAAGGAACCTGTCCCCGTGACTCATTCCCGTGACTCGTCCTCCGTCTATCCCCTCGCCCGGCAGCGCTCGTCCGCCTTCTCGAACACGGCGGCCACGCTGCCCGTGCCGTCGTACCTGGCCATGCCGCAGGCGATCACCGGGCCGCCGCCCTGCGCGTTGGCGCGATTGAGCGCGTCCATCTGCGCCACCAGCGCGTCGATGGCCTCGTAGTCGTGCCCCTGGGCGATGGCCGCGAACTGATCGCCGGCCACGCGGAACACCGGGCTGTGCTTGAACACATTGCAGATGACGGCGCAGGCTTCGCGGATCAGACGGTTCCCCGCCTCGCGGCCCTCGGACTCGTTCACCCGTTCGAGCCCCAGCACGCGGCACAGCGCGATCGCGTACTGCACCGACTGGCCGCCCTCGATCTGCCGGGTCAGCGTCTGCGACATGTTGTCGTAGGCCGTCCGGTTCTTGACGCCCGTCAGCGTGTCCAAATTGGCCCGGCTGCGCGCCGCGGCCAGCTTGCGCTCGTAGTCCTGCTCCCGGCGCACCTGGGCGTCGATGTTGTTGACGCCGATGATCAGCTGGGGCCGGTCCTGCTCCAGGACCAGCGCGGCCCTGACCTCCACGTACGTGGGCTCGCCCTCCAGGACCATCCGGTACTTCAGCGAGTACACGCCCCGCTGTTCGATCTCCTCCATGACCCTGTCCCGGGTGAACAGCGTCTGGAACTTCTCGACGTCCTCCGGGAAGACGTGCTTCGCGCTCTCGATGCGGCTCTGGGCCCAGAAGTCCTCGCCCGCCTTGGCGATGTCGAGCAGGGCGTAGTCCGAGGTGACGCTGTACTCGTAGAAGCTGCCGGTTTCCGGGTCCACGGTGTACATGCAGATGTAGCCCGTGGCGAGCGCGTTGATGCGCGAATAGGTCTTCTGCTCCGCCTGGAGCCGGGCCATGGCCTCCTTCTGGCGCATCTGCGCGTCCACATTGCTGACGCCGACGATGATGTGCGTCCCGTCCGTGCGCATGCGCACCGCCTTCATGCTCACGTAGGTGGGCTCATCGTTGATCAGCAGCCGGTAGGTCAGCGTGAACGTGCCGTGCTCGTCCATCATCCGCGTCACGTTCTGCTTGGTGAAGGCTTCGGTGAAGTATTCCCGGTCGTCCCTGTAGATGAACAGCTGCGCGTCCTTGGCGCTGGCGCTGAAGAAGTCCGCGCCGTGGCGCTCCACCACCAGGTTCTCCAGGCTGGCGTCGGTGGTGTACTCGATGAACTGCTCCGTATCGAGGTCCACATAGTAGAGGTTGATGTAGTCCGACGACAGCGCGCGCGTGACGTCGCCGATGCTGGCACCGGCGTTGCCGGTTTCCTCCATCACCGACAGCACCGCCGCGGCGACGGCCACGCTGCCCGTGACGGCATTGACGGCCACCCGGCGGATGAAGGAGTGGACCGTGGTCTTCTCGTCCACCGGCTCGTCCACGACGGCGCGGTTGCCGTCCTGGCTGCAGCGCAGCACCGCGCTGATGAACGCCGCGCCACGCCCGCCGGGCAGACCTGTGGAATCCATCTCCAGGTCCATCGGGTCGACGCCAAACAGCCGCTTCATGAAGTCGCGGTAGGACTTGTTGCAGCGCGCGTACCGGGCCTTGCCGCCGTTGACCTCCAGTATCGCCATCGGCAGCGTGTCGAAATACCGGCGCAGCGTGTCGTCGGCGTCGCCGGTGATGGCGGCCATGTCGTACAGGTTGACCCGGCCCAGCGCGGCGTAGTACTCCGACTCCTCCGGGTTCTCAAAGCACATGTCCGCGCCGCTGCGGTGCATCTGAAGCATCGCGTCAAACGACATGGGCTTGCAGTAGTAGTAGCCCTGTATCTTCGTGCAGCCGATCTCCCGCAGGAACTCCACCTGCGCCTCCTGCTCCACGCCCTCGCACACGGTCTCCACGCCCAGGCCCATCGCCATCCGGACCAGCTCGGTCAGTATGATCCGACCCTCGTCGCCGCTGTCGAACCGCTCCATGAAGCGCATGTCCAGCTTGATCAGGTCGAAGTGGATCTGCTGCAGCACGTCCAGCGACGAATAGCCGCTGCCGAAGTCGTCCATCCACACCGCAAAGCCCAGATCCCGGAAGCGGCGCACCTGCTCCTTCATGAAGTCGAAGTCGCTGCCGACGACGCTCTCGGTGACCTCGATCGTCAGCATGGACCGGTCGACGCCCGCCGCGTCCACCCGCCGGCGGATCTCCTCGACGATGTCGCAGCTGTCAAAGTCCATCCGCGACAGGTTGACGGACTGGGGCACCACGTACATGCCGGCCTCCGCCTGGCGCTTGATCTTTTCAAGCACCTGCTCCACCACGTAGAGGTCCAGCTTGTAGATCAGCCTGGCCTCCTCCAGCGCGGGTATGAATTCCGCCGGCGACAGGAACCCGCGCACCGGGTCGATCCAGCGGGACAGCGCCTCCTCGTCGCACACCTTGGCGTTGGCCGCGCGGACGATCGCCTGGTAATACACCTGTATCCAGCCGTTCTCAATGGCCCTGTCCAGGTTTTCCAGTATGTACTGGCGGCGCAGCGCGCTGTCCTTCAGCTTCTCGTCGTAGTAGTTCATGCCGGAGGCGTAGGCGCCCCGCAGCGCGTCGCAGGCGATCTTCGCCCGGTCCAGGGCGTTGCTGATGTGCAAGTCCTCCATTCGGCTCAGGTACACGCCCACGTGCACCGGCAGCGACTTGCCCCCGTTCAGCTCGCGGCAGGCCTCAAACAGACGGTTGACCCTGTCCTCGAGCCCTTCCTCCACGGTCAGCACCGCGAAGTGGTCCGCCCCGATGTGGCAGCAGTTCTCGTTGCTGAACAGGCCGCTCAGCACCTTCGCGAAGCCCTGCAGCAGCTTGTCGCCCTCGGAAAAGCCGTGGCGGGTGTTGTAGAACTTCATGCCGCTGAAATCCATGTACAGCAGCGCCCGGTCCTCGCTCTCCCCGACCGCCGTGGCCAGTTCAAAGAAGTAGGACATGCTGGGCAGGCCCGTCAGGTAGTCGTAGCGGCTGGCCCGCACCAGGCTCTCCTCGTTCAGCGCGTTGCTCAACACCTGGTTCAGCTCCGCGCCCCGCCGGCCGTACAGCCCCTCGTCGGTGTACCACACGTGGGCCAGGCGGACGTTGGTATCGGTCATCACGTGCTCCCCGAAGGCGTGCACGACGCGGTAGTCGGCGGTATCCTTCACCCGCGTGCGGTAGATCACCTCATAGGTGCCGCCCTCCATCGCGAACTTCAGGGCGGCGTCGGCGATCCGCGCCGCGTCGTCGGGGTGGGCGTCCTTGTACATGTCGTGGTCCATGTCGTAATACGCCCGGGCCCGGTCCTCCCCGTAGCCGAACAGCTCGCAGAAGCCGTCCGACAGCACCAGCGTGACTACGCGCTTGTCGATCAGCTGATAGACGGCAAACGGCTGCCTCAGGTGCTCCAGCGCATATTGAATCTGCTCCGGATAGCGGTATTTCTCCATAAGCAGCCCTCCCCGGTTTGTTCGCGTCGGGACATATCGACACAAAATGAGTATAACATGCGGCCGTCGCCATTGTCTACATGACATATAGGCAAAAATACAACAAATTCATAAATGCATGCATCGGCAGGGCAAATTTGCACTTGACACGTGAACCCTCGTTCACTATAATAGAGAACGAAAGTTCACTCATGCTTTGGGAGGTACGCATGGCCAAGGATACAAAGTCAAAGATACTCGCTGCCGCGCTGCGTCTGTTCTCTGAAAACGGCTACGCGGGCACGAACATCCGGGAGCTGACCGCTTCGCTGGGGTTGGTCAAGTCATCGATCTACAAGCATTTTGAGAGCAAGGAAGAGCTCTGGGACGCCCTGCTGGACGAGATGATCGCCTATTACGGCACGCGCTTCGGCTCCCCGGAGCGCCTGCCCCCCGTGCCGGATACCTTGGAGGGCCTGGTTGAGATGACCCTGCGCCTGGTCGATTTCACCGTTCACGACGAGAACGTCGTGATGACCCGAAAGCTGCTGACCATCGAGCAGTTCCGGGACGAGCGCGCGCGGGATCTGGCCACCAAGCACTTCTTGACAGGGCTCAAGGAGATGTTCACGCCCATATTCGCCGGCATGATGGACAAGGGGCTGCTGCGCCGCGATGACCCGTCCATGCTGGCCTTTGCCTACACCGCGCCGATCTCCGCGCTGATCCACCTGTGCGACCGGGAGCCGGAGAAGGCGCCGGAAGCCCTCCGGGAGATCGAGGCGTTCAGCCGACACTTTGTCAGGGTGTACGGGGTGACGGAAAATGCGTAGAAAGGAGCGAACAAGCTGACGAGGAGACAAACCGATGAGAATACTGGTATTGAACGGAAGCCCCAAGAAGAGGAGCGACACCTTGCGGCTGACGGAAGCCTTTCTGAAGGGCCTGAACGCCGACGGACGCCACACAGTGAACCTCGTCAACGTGATCGAAAAGCGGATCGCCCCCTGCCGGGGCTGCTTCGGCTGCTGGAAGCGCGGGGACGGCCGCTGCGTGATCGACGACGACCAGAACGCGATACTGAGCCTGTATCGGGACGCGGACGTGATCATTTGGAGCTTCCCGCTGTACTGCTACGGCATGCCCTCCCACCTGAAGGCCGTGCTGGACCGCACGATCCCGCTGGTGAAGATGAACATGGTGCGTGAGGCTGACGGCACGGTGCGCCATGAGGCGCTGGTCGATTTCTCCCGCATCCACACGCTGGTGATCTGCGGCTGCGGCTTCCCCCACTGGGAGGGCAACTTCGACGGTCTGAAGCAGATGTGCAGGACCTGCTTCGGCGATCCCGACATGGTCTGCGTGCCCGAGGCGCCCCTTTTGAACGTGCCGGAGGCCGCGGTGGTGGCGGACCCGCTGCTGGCGCGCTTTGAAGAGGCCGGGAGGGAATACGCCGCCGCGTTGTCCCTGTCCGCCGAGACGGTCGCCGAACTGGAAAAGCCCATGATCCCCGCGGAGGAATACATCCGGCAGGTGAACGGAGGCGCATGATGGCGCAAGGGACAGACTTGACGTAGGAGGAACAACATGGTCATAGGAATCTTTGGAGAGAATTGCAGCGGGAAAAGCACATTGGCTGAAGCGATACGGGAGGCCGTTGGCGGCACGGTCATATCGGGGAAGGACTATCTGAGAATGGCGAAATCAGCGGACGAAGCGGAGAAGCGGTTTCGAGCCATGCTGACCGAGGCGGTTCATGGGGAAAGCATCATCTACGTCACGTCAGAAACACAGCAGCTGGCCCTGCTGCCGGAAGGCGCGGTTCGGATACTGGTACAGGCCGATCTGGATGCGATCAAGGCCCGGTTCAGGGCGCGGATGCACGGCGTATTGCCCGCGCCGGTCGAGAAGATGCTGGAGCGCAAGCACGGCATGTTTGACCGCGAGCCCTGTGACTTCCGCTTCGACGGGGTATCCGGCGACGCCGCGGCGCTGTGCGAACAGCTGGCGAAACGCTGCGACATCCCGCAAGGGTTGGACAATGAGGAGAAGTGAAGCTATGGCGATCAACAGGGAGATTTACGATATCGAGAGGATCTCGCGCGGGCAGTATGACATCTGGAAGATCTATGAGCGGCACGAAGCGACGATGTATCTGGTGTGCGGCAGCGAGCGGGCCTGCCTGATCGATACAGCCTACGGGCTGACCGATCTGAAAGAGCTGGTCGGTGAACTGACGAAGCTGCCGGTGTCTGTGATCAATACCCACGGCCATGTGGACACGTATTACCGCAAGGGCGTCTTCCGCCATTTTTCACAGGACTGCAAATGCTCCACTTGAAAAGGAGGAATAAACATGCTGCATCAAGCCGAATACCCCGCGCTGGAATTCGATGACAATCCCGTGGCCAAGCTGAACCCGTCCAATTTCGCGGACCCGAAATTCGATACGGACAAGCTCGTGATCACATTCTTCCCGGAGGTCGTCCGCAAGCTGCTGGATCAGGACGCGATCTTCGAGGACCGGGTCATCCCGGGCGAGAACCCCATTCCGATCTACCGGTTTGCCGGCGATGCGGAGGTGCTGCTGACATTGGGGCAGGTGGGCTGCCCGGCCTGCGCCGGAAATCTGGACCTGTTTCACGCCATGGGGATCGACAAGGTCATGTTCTGCGGCGGCGGCGGGGTTCTGGACCGGAACATCGAGGTGGGACAGATACTGGTCGTCGACGGCGCCATCCGGGATGAAGGCTTTTCCTATCAGTACGTCGCCCCGTCCAGGGTGATCTATGCGGACAGGGCGATAAACGATAAGATCATCCGCTACCTGGAGGAAAACAACATACCCTACCTTCAGGGCCTGACGTGGACCACGGACGCCATCTTCCGGGAGACGCCGGATCGGATAGAACTGCGCAAGCGGGAAGGCGCAAAGATCGTGGAGATGGAACAGGCAGGCTGCATCGCCGTCGCGCAGTTCCGCCGTTTCAGCTATGGGGCGCTGGTGTACGGCGGCGACGATCTCACCGGCGAGGAATGGTCAAACCGCGGCTGGCGCAGCCGGGAGGGCGTCCGGTACGACCTGGTACAGCTGTGCCGGAAACTGCTGGCGGTCATTTGAGAAAAAAAGCCCTTGACTCTCACACTGTGGCAGGCATTACAATGGCCCTGAGCTCAACAGGAATCAGCAACAGGAGCTTCCTGTATACTCAGCCCGGATGTGCTATAATGCCCTGCAATGATTCCCCTGCCCCGTCCGGCACAAGCCGGGCGGGGCTTAGTCTGCATTCGGCGGAACCGGAGATCCCTTTTCGGCGATGTGACAAAGTGGAACATTCGCATACAGCATAACAAAAATGTTGTATACTATTGACTGGCGGGTTGAAACAGATGATCTATATCCCAAAGGGGTGGGTTTGCCATGAGAGAATACTTCGCAGAGAACCTGCAGCGGCTTCGCGTGGAGAAGGGGTATACGCAGCAGCAGCTTGCAAAGCTGGTCTGCGTCGACCGGTCCAGCATCGCGCGCTGGGAGAAGGGCAGCAGAGTGCCGGATCTGATTCTGCTCACCCGGCTTGCCAGCTGCCTGGGTGTGGATCCGTCGACCCTTCTGTGGGAAGCCGATCTGAATACACGCTTGCCCGCCATCATCATGGTGGATGATGAGAAAACCATACTTACCGGAAATATGAGAATCCTCTGCGAGACGATTCCCGAGGCAGAGGTCACGGGCTTTTCAAAGCCGTCGGAGGCGTTGCACTTCGTCCGGTTCAACCACGTTGATATCGCTTTTCTGGATATTTCGATGGGAAAGACATCCGGACTGGACCTTTGTGAGCAGATGATAGAGATCAATCCAAAGCTGAATGTCGTTTTCCTGACAGCCTATCCGGAATACTCCTTGCAGTCATGGAATACACATGCGTGCGGATTTCTCGTAAAGCCTTTGGTTTCGGAGGAGATCAAAAGACAAATGTCTAAACTGCGCTTCCCGGTCAGCGGGTTGGCGCTTACGGAGCAGGATGGAAATGTATAACTGGAATCTCATCATCAATGTATCCATCGGCACGGCCGGACTGTTATTGTCTCTGATGGGGCTGCTCATGAGCATGCTCTCCCGTCCCATCGAGGCACATGCCAGGCGCCATCTGAGCGGGATGTTCGTCATCATGGTCTTGTATTCCGCCACGATCATCGTCAGCTACTATGCAGAAATAGAAGCGAAGGCCGTGCCCATGCGGTGGGGCATATTCCTTTCTTCAGTGTTCTCTTCCGTGCTGATGCTGGTACTGACCAGCCTGATGCTCCACTTCGCGCGGGAAGACCGTCGAAGCAGCCGTCTGTTTCTGTGCGTATCCCTTCTATGGGTGGTCTATGTCGGAATGCTGATTTCAACGTTCTTCTCCCCCGCATTCTACAGCATCAGTGACGAGGCCGTCTACAGGCGCGGTCCCTGGTACACCTTCCTGCTCATCCCGCCGGTTGTGATCATGCTGCTGAATCTGTGGGGAGCATGGCGCAGGCGGAAGAAGCTGAGTCGAAGCCAAATGTGGGCATTGCGGGTGTATACACTGGTCCCTCTTCTGGCCATGCTGGTCCAGATGCTGTATTACGGCATCCTGGCGACGGCGCTTGGGGTGATGTTCGGGTCCATGGCGATGTTTTTATTCGTGCTGCGCGATCAGCAGGATCGGTTTGTCCGGGTCACGGAAGAAAACGCAAACCGGGAATTCGGAATCAGGATCCTGCAGATACGACCGCATTTTATCTATAACGTCATCTCCAGCATCTACTATATCGTGGAGGAGGACCCTGTCAAAGCCCAGGGCGTGATCCGGGATTTTTCTGTCTACCTCAAAAAGGTGTTCCGATCCATAACCAGCCAGGAGCCGGTGCCCTTTGCGGAGGAACTGGAGCACACAAGGGCATACCTGTCCGTGGAGATGGCGCGTTTCCCCGATCAGCTCCACGTGACATACGACACGCCGTATGTCGATTTCAAGCTGCCGCCCCTGACCCTCCAGCCTGTGGTTGAGAACGCGGTAAAGCATGGGATCGACCCGGAGGTGGAAAGGCTGAATATCACGATCCGCACACGGCACGCCGAAGGCTTCAATGAGATCATCGTCGAGAATGATGGAGAGGATTTCAAAGCGCCTCTGAGCATCGATGACGACACCGTCGGCCTGCCCAACATCATCAACCGCCTGAAGAGAATGTGTGATGGTGAACTCATCGTCGCAAAGCGGGAAGGCGGCGGCACGGTGGCAACCATACGCATACCGGAAGCATAATGAACCGATGATGATGCCATCAGGATCACAGAATATGACGATTAATCAAGGGGTGAGAAGATGAGCTTCTTTTCAGATCTGCGAAAGCTGTTTTTGTGCGCGGGCGTAGAGAAAGAGACATTTGACAGCCTGACCTCCGGCATCCACGCGGAAAACCAGGTGCTGCTCAGAGTGTTCTCTCAGCTCGCGGGGATCATGTTTTTTCTGCTTTTCATCGCAAGCATGCTTTCCAACGGATTCGCCACGGTGAACAGCTCCACCTATCTGGTATGCGGAATGGTCATGCTGGCGATCATGCTTTGTGTAGAGCATCTCGTCCCGAAGCATCCTGCGCTTGTGTTGCTGCTCGTCTATCTGTTCGAGATCGTGCTGTATGTGTTCAGCATCCGCATTTCGATGCTTCATGCGGAAAAGCCGGCCGTGTCGGCGGTCGCCTTTCTGCTGGTCACTCCGCTGCTGTTCTACGACCGTCCGATCCGACTGACCGCCCTGATCGCTGCCGATGTCGTGGTGTTTTGCGTCATGGTGCTCTGCATCAAGCAGCCGGATATCGCGGAAACCGACGTCTGGAACATGGTGACCTTTGGCGTCGTGGCCGTAGTCACTACGTTATTCATCATGAGCATCAAGATTCGCGCGCTGGCCCAGTCCAGGCAGATCGAATACATGAGTCAGACAGATCTGCTGACAGGCCTGAAAAACCGGAATCACTATGAGGACCGGCTGAAGAAATACCCGGAAATGTGTAAATCGAATCTGGTCTGTGTTTACGGCGATGTGAACGGCCTTCATGAAGTCAATAACCGGCAGGGCCACCCGGCCGGTGACAGAATGCTGCGCGAGGTTGCCGAAGCGATGCTGGCCTATTTTGGAGGGGAGCATACCTACCGCATCGGCGGCGATGAGTTCGTGGCTTTCCGGATGGACGTTCGGCCGGAGGATGTGTCCGCAGAAATGGAACGGATGCGACAGGACCTGGCCGACAAGGGGTATCATGTGTCCTTCGGCATCGCCGTTCGGGAGAAGGCACAGGGCGCTTTTGATATGCATGAGGCTGTCAGAGAGGCTGAAAACAACATGTTCTCCGCCAAGCGGGAATTCTACCGCCAGCCGGAGCACAACCGAAGGAGCAGATAATGCTCATCCCAGCGGTACGGAATTCCCCGCCCGGGGCTGCCCACCAAACAGTGGACAGCCCCGCCGTTTTGCGGTATAATGCCTGTGTAATATGCAAAATCCTGACATCCCGGAGGAATGACGCATGGACAGAAATACCCCCCTGTACGACATGAGCCTTTCGACGGAGCAGCGCGCCGGATGGCTGCTCTCCCAGCTGACCCTTGAGGAGAAGTTCCACTGGTTCACCCTCCGCATCCGCAACGATCGCCTGGGGCTGGCGGTGTCCACCTGCGGCGGCGAGGGGGCGCACGGCGTCCAGGCCCGGTCGGGCCAGGGCGAGCCGTTCCCGCCGACCCCCACCACCTCGTTCACCCAGCCCATCGGCATGGCCGCGACCTTCGACCGGGACCTGATCCGCCGGGCCGGGGACGTGACGGGCCGGGAGTCGCGGGCCTTCTCGAACGCGGTGGGCAAGTGCGGCCACGGCCGGCTGTGCCCCACCGTCGACCTGTGCCGGGACCCCCGGTGGGGCCGGAACGAGGAGGGCTACGGCGAGGACCCGTACCTGACCGGCAAGATGGCCTCCGCCTACATCCTGGGCATGCAGGACGAGCACAACAGCGACGGCACGCCGCTTCATCCCGGCGCGCGCGGCGACCGCGTGCGCACCGCGGCGGTGCTGAAGCACTTCTACGCCAACAACCGGGAGTACCGGCGCTGCTACGACAGCTTTGACATATCGGACAAGGTCAAGTACGACTACGAGCTGGAGCCCTACCGCTACTGCGCCCAGGAGGGCCACGCGGAGGGCGTCATGACCGCCTACAACGAGATCAACCACCTGCCCGCCATGCTGAACCACGAGGTCCAAGGCCTGCTGAAGGACCGCTGGGGCATACGCTACGCGATGACCGACGGCGGCGATTTCCTGCAGACCGTCACCTTCCACCGCTATTTCAAGACCCACGCCGAGACGCTGGCCGAGGGCGTGAAGGCGGGCGTGGACGCCATGCTGGACAACCCCGCCGAGGTGGCGAAGGCGGCGCGGGAGGCCTTTGAGCGCGGCCTGATCACCGAGGCAGAGCTGGACAAATCGATACGCTGCACGATCATGGAGCTCCTGCGCCAGGGGGCGTTTGACCCGGAGGACCCCTACGCCGACCTGGACATGGCCGACATGGGCACCGACGCGGCCAAGCGCGTGTCGCTGGAGATGAGCATGGCCTCCAACGTGCTGCTGAAGAACGAGGGCGGCTTTCTGCCCCTGGACGCGGGCGACGACATCGCGCTGATCGGCCCGGTGGCCGACCGCTGGTTCATGGACTGGTACGGCGGCGCGCCCCTGTACAAGGTCACGCTGAAGGCGGGCATGGAGAAGCGGATGCGCCGCCCGGTGCCTTTTGACAACGGGCAGGACCTGGTCCGCTTCAGATGCGGCGCAAAGTACCTGGGCGCCAGCCGCCCCGCGCCGTCGCCTCGGGAGGCGGCGGACGCGGAGCCGGCGGAGCTGGTGCTGGTGGACCGGGCCGAGGACGCGGTGGTGTTCGAGCGGTCCGACTGGGGCTGCGGCAGCAACTTCCTGTACGCCCCTGCCTACCGGAAGTACCTGACCGTGGACGCGAAGGGCAAGATCAGCCTGGCCTCGGACGACCCGTTCGCCTGGTTCGTCTATGACTCATTCACCATCGGCACCGCGGACGCCGAGCGCACGCCGGACCCGAAGAACGCCAACAGCGTGGAGCTGACCCGGTACTGGGAGGACGGGGGCGGCGACGTCAGGCTCTACTGCTTCGGCAACCGGAACGTGTACGTCGATAACGGCGTGCTGAAGACGGACCCGCTGATCCGAAAGACGGACGAGAGCAACACCAAGGAGGGCGGCAACGACGTGACCGCCTGGGCCGGCTCCGCGCGGGCGGCTTCCGTGCTGACGGCGGAGGTGGTCTCCGGCGGCGTCGAGCGGGCGAAGGCGCTGGCGCAGAGGGCGAAGAAGGTCGTCGTGGCGCTGGGCTGCAACCCCGTCGTCAACGCCAAGGAGGAGATCGACCGCAGCACCATCGACATGGTACCGGCGCAGGAGCGGCTGCTGGAGGCCGTATACGCCGCCAACCCGAACGTGGCGGTGGTGCTGATCACCAACTACCCCTACGCGATCAATTGGATGCAGGCCCACGTGCCCGCGATACTGACCAACGCCACCGGCTCCCAGGACCTGGGCAACGGCCTGGCGGCGGCACTGTTCGGCAAGTCCAATCCCGCGGGCCGCCTGCCCATGACCTGGTATCTGGGCGACGGGGACCTGCCGCCGATGGCGGACTACGACCTGATCCGCCACCCCCGGACCTACCGGTACTTCGACAGGCCGGTGCTGTACCCGTTCGGGTTCGGCCTGTCCTACACCCGGTTCGACTACGGTGCACTGCGCGTGGAGAAGCACAGTGGCGGGCTGAAGGTTTCCGTGGACGTGAAAAACGCGGGCGATGTGCGGGGCGACGAGGTCGCCCAGCTGTACATCCGGCGCGTGTCGCCCTCCGCCACGGTGCACCCGATCCGAAGGCTCATCGGCTTCGAGCGCCTGCGCGACCTCGCCCCCGGCGAGGTCCGGCGGGCCGCGTTCACCGTGAACCCCTGCGATCTTGAAATCTACATGGAAAATGAGGGCAAAAAGGTCATTGAGCCCGGCACGTACCGAATCTACGCCGGCGGCTCCTGCCTGGACGAGCGGGTATCCGTCGAAATCGAGCTGTAGGCTCCGGCCCGAAAGGATGGCGATTGGCGATGAGCGAGATGGGCCTTAAGATGCTGCTGTACTTTGCCGCGACCTCCTTCGTCGCGTGGATACTGCTGTTCACCGGCATCAGCACGCGCCGGGATTGCCGGCGTCGAAGCGAGCAGGAGTACACCCGGGCGACCGGCGTCATCGTCGATTACACGAAAAAGGTCGTGCGGGCGACGCGCGGCGGCAGCCGCTCCTACTGGCTGCCCGTCATCGAGTTCACCGCGGAGGGGCAGACCGTCCGCAGGGAATACGAGAATGCCATGAACCCGGAGAAGTTCCCGGCGGGCACGTCGGTGGAGGTTCTCTACGACGTGAACCGGCCCGAGCGGTTCCACCTGGCCGAGGACCCGGTGTTCCTGGCCCCGGGCCGGGGCGCGATACGGCTATCGATCCTCTGGATACTCGCCAGCGCGGCGCTGACGGTGTTCCTGGCGGTGTTCGTCGGCGGGGCGCGGTTTGACCTCCGCGACTTCTGGTACGACATACAAAGGCTCTTCCGCCGCTGACGCGTCCTCCCCCGGCGGCAGGCCGTCAAGCCGCCGAAATACCAAGGAAGCGCATACAGGAAGTGAGGCACACATGAACGATCCGTTCGTGACCATCGACCTGCACGGCATGATGCAGGCCCAGGCCATAAAGACCATCGACCGGGCGCTGCGGGACTCCGGGCCGATGGTCTACCAGATTCGCCTGATCCACGGCTTTCACCGGGGCACCAGCTTGCGGGGCATGATCCAGGACGAATACCGCTGGCACGAGAAGGTGCTGCGCATCATGCCCGGCGACAACCCCGGCATCACGGTGCTGGTGCTGCGGGAGCTGTATTAGACCCATTCTTTGTTGAGCCGGATGTACACGGCCTTCAGCGCCTGCGCCAGCAGGCTGTAGACCGCCATCAATATCACCAGCCACAGCCCGAAGGCGGGGACCATCACGGGCAGGTCGAACAGAGCGGCGATGGCGGTGAAGCCGATCAAGAGCGTCGCGAGCACCACCAGCGCCGTCGAGAGCGTCAGCTGGGGGGAGGCCCGGTCCTGCAAAAACGGCAGCTTCGGCGTGCGTATGGTGTGGATGACCACCGTCTGGGAGATCACGCCGAACATGAACCAGCCGCACTGGAAGTACCCGGCCGTCTGGACGCTGTTGAATTTGAACACGTACCACATCACCAGGAAGCACAGCACGTCCAGCACGGTGCTGAGCAGGCCGAAGTACACCATGAACTTCTTGATGCCCGGGATGTCCCACTTTTTCGGCAGGCGTATGTACTCGTCCTCCACGTGGTCGAAGGGCATGCCCAGCTGCGCGAAGTCGTTCAGTATGTTCTGCACCAGTATGTGCAGCGGCAGCAGCGGCAAGAACGGCAGGAAAATGCTGGCGATCAGCACCGAGAACATGTTGCCGAAGTTGCCGCTGACCGACATCTTCAGGTACTTGGACATGTTCGCGAAGGTCCTGCGCCCCTCGATGACGCCGGCATCCAGCACGTTCAGGTCCTTCTCCAGCAGTATGATGTCCGCGACCTCCTTGGCGATGTCCACCGCGGTGTCCACCGATATGCCCACGTCCGCCTGCTTCAGCGGCAGGCTGTCGTTGATGCCGTCGCCCATGTAACCCACGGTGTGGCCGTTCGACTGGAACGCCTTCACGACCCGCTGCTTCTGGTACGGCGACAGCTTCGAGAAGATGTGGCACTTCTCGCAGGCCGCCTTCAGCGCCGCGTCGTCCATCGCCTCCACCTGCGCGCCGGTCAGCGTGTAGTCGGTGGGGATGCCCAGGCGGCCGCAGATGTTGACGGCCACGCCCTCGGTGTCGCCGGTGAGCACCACCGTGCGCACGCCGTTGCGGTTCAGCGCCGTGATGGCGGACTGGGCCGAGGGCTTGGGCGGGTCGAGGAAGCCCACGAAGCCGATCAGCACCATGTCGCTCTCGTCGTCCACGCCGAAGGTCTCCACGCCGTGCACGTTGTTCTTCTGGGCCACCGCGATCACGCGGATGCCCTCCAAATTGTTCTCGGTGGCGATCTTCTGGGCGCTTTGGATCAACTCCCCGGTGATCGGCTTCACCTCGCCGTCGATCTCGATGTGGCCGCAGATGGACAGTATCTCCTCCACCGCGCCCTTGGTGATCAGCTGGCGCTTGCCCGCGCCGTCCCGCAGCACCACGCTCATGCGGCGGCGGCTGAAGTCAAACGGGATCTCGTCCTCGCGCACATAGGCCTCCTTCAGGTACGAAAGCGCCTCCTTCTCCGCGCGGTTGATGATGGCCACGTCCATCAGGTTCTTCAGGCCCGTCTGAAAGTAGCTGTTCAAAAAGGCATGGCGCAGTATGCGCTTGTCCTCGCGCCCCAGCACGTCCATGTACTTCTCCAGTACGATCTCGTCCTGGGTGAGCGTGCCGGTCTTGTCCGTGCAGAGCACATCCATCTCGCCGAAGGTCTGGATCGACCCCAGGCGCTTGACGATGGTCTGCTTCTTCGACATGTTCACGGCGCCCTTGGCCAGCGACGAGGTCATGATCACCGGCAGCATCTCCGGCATGATGCCCACCGCGATGGTGATGCCGAACATCAGCGACTGGAGCCAGTTGCCCTTGGTGATGAAGTTGGCGATGAATATGACGGGCACCATGACCACCATGAAGCGGATCAGCAGCCGGCTGATGGAATTGACGTTCTGCTCATAGCTGCTCTTGTCCTGGTAGGTGTTCAGGCTCCGGGCCATGCTGCCGAAGTAGGTCTGGTTGCCGGTGGCGAGCACCACGGCCTTCGCACTGCCGGAGACCACGTTGCTGCCCATGAAGCCGATGTTGTCCAGCTCGGCGATGGTGTCGCCCTCGTCGTCCACGCCGGCGAACTTCTCCACCGGGTTGCTCTCGCCGGTCAGCTGCGACTGGTCGATGAACAGGTCCTTCGTGTCGATGAAGCGCACGTCGCCGGGGATCATGTCGCCGGAGGCCAGCTTCACCACGTCGCCGGGCACGGCCTCCTCGATGTCGATCTGCATCTCGCTGCCGTTTCGGATGACGTCGATCTTGTTGGAGATCATCTTCTGCAGCTTCTGCGCCGCGCTGTTGGACTTCTCCGACTGCACAAACGAGATCACGCCGGACACGATGATCACGAACACCAGCATCAAAAACGTGGCCCAGCTGGGCTTCTCGGCGATGATCACGTCCGTCACCAGCGTGACGCCGGCCACGGCCAGCAGCACGATGTTGAACGGGTTGACGATGGCCTCCCGGACGCGCTTGAACAGGCTGTTCTCGTTGCCGGCGTCGATGATGTTCCGGCCGTATTCCTCCAGGCGCTCGCCGGCCTCCACCTGGTTGAGGCCGTCCGCGTCGGTCCTGAATTGACTGAATATCTCCCGGTCCGTCAGCCGGCTGAGCCCGACCAGCCGCTGCTCTCCCCCGGACTGCTGCGCCGCTTTCACGCACGTCTCACTCCCTTCCGTTCCGTTTCGCATCGCTTTACCATATTATCACAGCGTGCCGGCGAGGTACTCCAGGATCTGGTGGGCGGCGACGTTCCCCTCCCCCACCGCCTTGGCGATCTGATAGGGGCGGCCCGTGCAGTCGCCCGCCGCGAAGCACCCCTCGATGCCGGTGCGCAGCTGCCGGTCGACGACGATGTGGGGCCCGTCCAGCGCCAGCCCCGGCACCAGCGACGCCGGCGATATGGCGCTTCTCAGGAAGAACGCGCCGTCCACCGGGATCTCGCGCCCGTCGCCCAGCCGCACCGATTCCACCCGGTCATGGCCCTCTACGCCGGCGATGGGGCTCCCCAGCCGCTCGACGTTCTCCCCGCCGACGGTGAGTTCCCTTTCGGGCGAATACAGGTACACCTTTGAGGCGACGTCGGCCAGGTATTCCACCTCGTGGGCGTAGCGGCTGCCGGCGCAGTACACGGCGATGGCCTTGCCCCGATAGAACATGCCGTCGCAGGTGGCGCAGTAGCTGACGCCGCGCCCCAGGAGCTCCGCCTCGCCCGGCACGCCCCTGGACGTCACCACGCCGGTGGCCAGCAGCACCGACCGGGCCTCGTAGACCTCGTTTTCGGCCAGCAGCATGAAGCGCCCGCCCGTCTTCGTGACGGTGGTCACCAGCCGGTCGACGGTCTCAAGGCCCAGCTCCTGGGCGTGGGCGCGGAAGCGCCCGTTCAGTTCCCGCCCGCCGATGACCCCGGCGCCCGGGTAGTTGGCGATTTTCTCGGCCTTTTCGACCTTCGCGCTCATGTCCGCCGGGCCGAACCACAGGACGCTCTTTTCGCGCATCTTCAGCGTGATGGCCGCCGACAGGCCCGCGGGCCCCGTGCCAATGATCGCAACGTCAAACATGTGATCACCTCTCTTGCTGTAATACTCGCCTCAATGGCATTCAGTTAAACGGTTGGGGTGCCCTATCCCCCGCTTCGCGGGTACTTCTCCACGGGCCTGCCTCGGCCCCAGCTCTCTGAAAACAGCACACTGTGCTGTTTTCCGGGCGTTCGCTGCCATTGCGACGGGGAAGCTTTTGG